>NZ_JAPDBM010000130.1:0-3467 GCF_027705265.1 Aeromonas sp. QDB11
AAGGTTGCCGGGTGACGCACACCGTGGAAACGGATGAAGGCACGAACCCAGTGGACATAAGCCTGTTCGGTTCGTAAACTGTAATGCAAGTAGCGTATGCGCTCACGCAACTGGTCCAGAACCTTGACCGAACGCAGCGGTGGTAACGGCGCAGTGGCGGTTTTCATGGCTTGTTATGACTGTTTTTTTGTACAGTCTATGCCTCGGGCATCCAAGCAGCAAGCGCGTTACGCCGTGGGTCGATGTTTGATGTTATGGAGCAGCAACGATGTTACGCAGCAGGGCAGTCGCCCTAAAACAAAGTTAGATGCACTAAGCACATAATTGCTCACAGCCAAACTATCAGGTCAAGTCTGCTTTTATTATTTTTAAGCGTGCATAATAAGCCCTACACAAATTGGGAGTTAGACATCATGAGCAACGCAAAAACAAAGTTAGGCATCACAAAGTACAGCATCGTGACCAACAGCAACGATTCCGTCACACTGCGCCTCATGACTGAGCATGACCTTGCGATGCTCTATGAGTGGCTAAATCGATCTCATATCGTCGAGTGGTGGGGCGGAGAAGAAGCACGCCCGACACTTGCTGACGTACAGGAACAGTACTTGCCAAGCGTTTTAGCGCAAGAGTCCGTCACTCCATACATTGCAATGCTGAATGGAGAGCCGATTGGGTATGCCCAGTCGTACGTTGCTCTTGGAAGCGGGGACGGATGGTGGGAAGAAGAAACCGATCCAGGAGTACGCGGAATAGACCAGTTACTGGCGAATGCATCACAACTGGGCAAAGGCTTGGGAACCAAGCTGGTTCGAGCTCTGGTTGAGTTGCTGTTCAATGATCCCGAGGTCACCAAGATCCAAACGGACCCGTCGCCGAGCAACTTGCGAGCGATCCGATGCTACGAGAAAGCGGGGTTTGAGAGGCAAGGTACCGTAACCACCCCAGATGGTCCAGCCGTGTACATGGTTCAAACACGCCAGGCATTCGAGCGAACACGCAGTGATGCCTAACCCTTCCATCGAGGGGGACGTCCAAGGGCTGGCGCCCTTGGCCGCCCCTCATGTCAAACGTTGGGCGAACCCGGAGCCTCATTAATTGTTAGCCGTTAAAATTAAGCCCTTTACCAAACCAATACTTATTATGAAAAACACAATACATATCAACTTCGCTATTTTTTTAATAATTGCAAATATTATCTACAGCAGCGCCAGTGCATCAACAGATATCTCTACTGTTGCATCTCCATTATTTGAAGGAACTGAAGGTTGTTTTTTACTTTACGATGCATCCACAAACGCTGAAATTGCTCAATTCAATAAAGCAAAGTGTGCAACGCAAATGGCACCAGATTCAACTTTCAAGATCGCATTATCACTTATGGCATTTGATGCGGAAATAATAGATCAGAAAACCATATTCAAATGGGATAAAACCCCCAAAGGAATGGAGATCTGGAACAGCAATCATACACCAAAGACGTGGATGCAATTTTCTGTTGTTTGGGTTTCGCAAGAAATAACCCAAAAAATTGGATTAAATAAAATCAAGAATTATCTCAAAGATTTTGATTATGGAAATCAAGACTTCTCTGGAGATAAAGAAAGAAACAACGGATTAACAGAAGCATGGCTCGAAAGTAGCTTAAAAATTTCACCAGAAGAACAAATTCAATTCCTGCGTAAAATTATTAATCACAATCTCCCAGTTAAAAACTCAGCCATAGAAAACACCATAGAGAACATGTATCTACAAGATCTGGATAATAGTACAAAACTGTATGGGAAAACTGGTGCAGGATTCACAGCAAATAGAACCTTACAAAACGGATGGTTTGAAGGGTTTATTATAAGCAAATCAGGACATAAATATGTTTTTGTGTCCGCACTTACAGGAAACTTGGGGTCGAATTTAACATCAAGCATAAAAGCCAAGAAAAATGCGATCACCATTCTAAACACACTAAATTTATAAAAAATCTAATGGCAAAATCGCCCAACCCTTCAATCAAGTCGGGACGGCCAAAAGCAAGCTTTTGGCTCCCCTCGCTGGCGCTCGGCGCCCCTTATTTCAAACGTTAGACGGCAAAGTCACAGACCGCGGGATCTCTTATGACCAACTACTTTGATAGCCCCTTCAAAGGCAAGCTGCTTTCTGAGCAAGTGAAGAACCCCAATATCAAAGTTGGGCGGTACAGCTATTACTCTGGCTACTATCATGGGCACTCATTCGATGACTGCGCACGGTATCTGTTTCCGGACCGTGATGACGTTGATAAGTTGATCATCGGTAGTTTCTGCTCTATCGGGAGTGGGGCTTCCTTTATCATGGCTGGCAATCAGGGGCATCGGTACGACTGGGCATCATCTTTCCCGTTCTTTTATATGCAGGAAGAACCTGCATTCTCAAGCGCACTCGATGCCTTCCAAAAAGCAGGTAATACTGTCATTGGCAATGACGTTTGGATCGGCTCTGAGGCAATGGTCATGCCCGGAATCAAGATCGGGCACGGTGCGGTGATAGGCAGCCGCTCGTTGGTGACAAAAGATGTGGAGCCTTACGCTATCGTTGGCGGCAATCCCGCTAAGAAGATTAAGAAACGCTTCACCGATGAGGAAATTTCATTGCTTCTGGAGATGGAGTGGTGGAATTGGTCACTGGAGAAGATCAAAGCGGCAATGCCCATGCTGTGCTCGTCTAATATTGTTGGCCTGCACAAGTATTGGCTCGAGTTTGCCGTCTAACAATTCAATCAAGCCGATGCCGCTTCGCGGCACGGCTTATTTCAGGCGTTATGCAGCCAAATCCCAACAATTAAGGGTCTTAAAATGGTAAAAGATTGGATTCCCATCTCTCATGATAATTACAAGCAGGTGCAAGGACCGTTCTATCATGGAACCAAAGCCAATTTGGCGATTGGTGACTTGCTAACCACAGGGTTCATCTCTCATTTCGAGGACGGTCGTATTCTTAAGCACATCTACTTTTCAGCCTTGATGGAGCCAGCAGTTTGGGGAGCTGAACTTGCTATGTCACTGTCTGGCCTCGAGGGTCGCGGCTACATATACATAGTTGAGCCAACAGGACCGTTCGAAGACGATCCGAATCTTACGAACAAAAGATTTCCCGGTAATCCAACACAGTCCTATAGAACCTGCGAACCCTTGAGAATTGTTGGCGTTGTTGAAGACTGGGAGGGGCATCCTGTTGAATTAATAAGGGGAATGTTGGATTCGTTGGAGGACTTAAAGCGCCGTGGTTTACACGTCATTGAAGACTAGTCCTTTGCATAACAAAGCCATCAAACCGGACGCCAGAGATTCCGCGCCTGTTGCGCATGGCTTCGCCATTTTATGCGCAATAGGCGCGCCACCCTGTCGCCGTTTATGGCGGCGTTAGATGCACTAAGCACATAATTGCTCACAGCCAAACTATCAGGTCAAGTCTGCTTTTATTATTTTTAAGCG
>NZ_JAPDBM010000131.1:0-3454 GCF_027705265.1 Aeromonas sp. QDB11
CCGGTCAGGTGCCCCCGGAGGCAGGCCGCTTCCAGCCGCTCCTTGCCATAGGTTTTGCTCTGCCCCAGCAAGGCCAGACAAGGTCGCACCGCTTGCGCCGGGTGCGCCACATTCCGGATAAAACCATCCACCCAATGCGTGGTGTAAGGTCCGATGGACGCTGCCCAGCCGAGCAGACGCTCGGGCGACCACTCCAGCAGCGCTTGGTGATGCGCGGGCATATGGGCAGGCAGGCTGCTGTGCTGACCTTTGCGATGACTCCGCGGGTGCTCGGCCACAACCTTGCCTGCGTGGTACAGCGTGACGGTATGCTCGGCCAGATGAGCCTCCAGCCGCTTGCCTTGCAAGGCATGGGGCACGGAGTAATAGTGCTTTTCCAGATCGACGTGGTAGTCCTTACCAACCAGCACCAACATCACTTTGGTGTAGTGATAGGGATAATCCGGCAGCGGCTTGAGCGCCGGAGCATCGAGCTCAGCAAACAGTGAGGCACGGCAGCCAGGAAGCTTCTGGAAGGGTTTCTGGTTGAGCCGGGTCAGCAGTTCACCCATCCGCTGATTGAGCTGGGCCAGGCCATGGAAGGTTTCATGACGCAGTACCGCCAGGATCCAGCGGGTGACGATCTGCACGCCCACCTCCGCCTTGGACTTATCCTTCGGCTTGCGGGGCCGGGCGGGCATGATCGCCGTACCGAAATGGGCCGCCAGCATCTGGTAGGTGGGGTTGAGATCCAGCGCGGACGCTTGATACCGATCCAGCTGTCATTTCGATAACCTGTCGTATCCGATGTCATAAATAAACTACCTGTGTATGACAACATGTATCTCATACACAAGCAGATCGCCTGTTCCTCATCCCAATCGAACCCATTTTGGGTCAATTGGAACAACAAAACGCAATGTTGCGCGATGTCATACACAAGATAGTATCTGGCGTCCGTCTGTTATGACACTTTTGCTGAGTGCGACGCGGGGCTGGCCTGGCAAAGATGCGCTGTTGTATCGCGACCCATACACATGCTTGTGTATGAGCCAACGACAAAGACCGCATCAAAAATGTCGCCCAACGGGGCCTTGTTGATCAAATCCAAAGTCGGATACTCGCTCCCCAACCCGCCGGGCGGGCTTAGTTGACGGCCTGCCGAATGGGCATACCAAGCCCTATGACCTTGTTCATGACTTTTACCCCAGCCAGGATCTCACCCACCTGGGCGTTGTAGCTCCGCAGACTCAGTTTCGGACCGATGAGCTGCTTGAAGCGATACATGGCGGTCTCAGCTATCGAGCGCTGATGATAGCCAGAGTCCTTTTTCCATTGCTCCAGCTCTCCTGCCTTGAGCGCGGCAACCGCCTCGTTGCGTGGATGGCCTTTCTTCCAGAATGCCGCATTCTTTCTCGGCGGTATGGTGGCCTTGATGCCCTTCTTTTGCAGTAGGGCATAACAGGCTCTGGTGTCATAGGCACCATCGGCGCTGACTTGTTCTATCTTGCGGCGCAAGGGGTTGAGCAGCGTGGGCAACACCTCGTTATCGCCCACCGTTTCCAGGCTGACTTCGGCTGCAACGATGGCATGGGTCGCCGCATCTACGGCCAGGTGAAGCTTGCGCCAGACGCGGCGTTTCTCCTTGCCGTGCTTGCGAATTTTCCATTCGCCTTCGCCATAGACCTTGAGTCCGGTGGCATCGATGACCAGGTGAGCCACTGGGCCATGGCTCGGTAGGCGGTACTTGATTTCGACCGTCTTGGCGCGCTTGCTGATACAGCTGTAGTCCGGCGACTGTAAGGGCACATTCATCAGCTGGAACAGCGAGTTGATGAAGCCTTCCAAGGTACGCAGCGGTAGCTTGAATACCGCCTTGAGCATCAGCGCGGTTTCAATGGCGGAGTCGCTGTAATGGAAGCCTCGCCCTCGGCGGCCATGATGGGTCTGGCAATGCCACTGCTGGATGGCTTGCTCATCCATCCAGACGGTCAACGAACCACGTTGCACCAAGGCTTGGTTGTACTGTTTCCAGTTGCTGATCTTGTGCTTGGACTTGCCCATCTAGCGCTCCCGGTGGTGAATCTAAGAGATCAGATCACCAAACTGCGGGATAGTTCCCTGATTTGAGCAACAACGCCGCTCCATGCGGGAGAGGAAAATCTCTTTTCTGGTCTGACGGCGCTTAGTGCTGAATTCACTATCGGCGAAGGTGAGTTGATGGCTCATGATGTCCCTCTGGGATGCGCTCCGGATGAACATGATGATCTCATATCAGGAACTTGTTCGCACCTTCCCTTGCTATTTAGTGGCTTGATGGATGCCAGGCATGGGGCTAACGGGCAACATCCAACTACCAGTGACTAGGCAGCCGTAACCGGGTATGAAACACCCTCAAAATATGGATTTCCTCTCCCTTTACTCGGTATGGAATGAGGAACGGGTAAGGTTGCACCACAAGCTCGCGCGTACCTGGGACACGTCCCGACCTTCCCATCGAGGGCTGTTCGACCAGCAGATTAACCAAGCGATACACCTCGTGCGCAAACTCCTGGGCAACCCTGGGGTTTTCTTTTGCCAAGTAATCGTGAGCATCTTCGAGGTTCAGCGCAGCCTTACGCAGCCATTTAACCTGCATTGATACCCCACCGATTGAACTTCGCCATCATCTCTTTTTCAGATACGAAGTCACCCGCATCCGCTTCACGCAAGGCGGCTTCTACCTCCGTGATCTGCCAGGCCTCACGCGCCAAATAATCCTTAATAGCCTGGTTGGCCAACCAGGATTTAGTCCTGCCAGTGGACTGGGCTAACTGCCCCAACTGTTGCTCTACCTCGTCCGGCAAACGGACAGACATCACGCTCATACGCCCCTCTCGACACTACAATGTTTACAATATGCTACATACTACACCCTGAGCAGCAGCATGGCGACATACCCGAGATGGCAATCTGGGTAACCGCAGCACCGGCGTGAAGAGGGCTCCTGAATGTCCGGCGCAGACAGTGAAACCACTCCTGCAGCTTCCCTCGATGTCCGGCCAAGACAACAGACAACAAAAAGGGGCGCCGGATTTACCGTAACGCCCCTTATACGCATTGTAAGGCCTCCGAAACAGCCCATTTCACAGCATCATCGGTTCTTATACTCTCCCGATGATCAGGATGGCGTATAACGCCATGCACTTAGTATCGATCCGCATTAAATCATTTCTTTGTTTAGTGATGCACGTAAGAAGCAGGCATACAGACAACCTGTTTTCAAATCTAACGTGGCTAAACCTTAGCCAACCTTCATTTTTCCCCGAGGAAATTTCCATGACTGCTGACTACACCCATCAAGACTCTAATCTAATGTTTTTCTTCCCAGAGGCGCATGAGGTCAACCGTTTCAAAATGGGGGGGTAAGCCCAAACCGCCGAAAATTCCGTCAACCCAATTCCAGCCCCGCCACGATCGCATCCAGATCGATAAT
>NZ_JAPDBM010000132.1:0-3386 GCF_027705265.1 Aeromonas sp. QDB11
GGTAAGCAGAGTTTTTGAAATGTAAGGCCTTTGAATAAGACAAAAGGCTGCCTCATCGCTAACTTTGCAACAGTGCCGGATTGAATATAACCGACGTGACTGTTACATTTAGGTGGCTAAACCCGTCAAGCCCTCAGGAGTGAATCATGACCGTAGTCACGACCGCCGATACCTCCCAACTGTACGCACTTGCAGCCCGACATGGGCTCAAGCTCCATGGCCCGCTGACTGTCAATGAGCTTGGGCTCGACTATAGGATCGTGATCGCCACCGTCGACGATGGACGTCGGTGGGTGCTGCGCATCCCGCGCCGAGCCGAGGTAAGCGCGAAGGTCGAACCAGAGGCGCGGGTGCTGGCAATGCTCAAGAATCGCCTGCCGTTCGCGGTGCCGGACTGGCGCGTGGCCAACGCCGAGCTCGTTGCCTATCCCATGCTCGAAGACTCGACTGCGATGGTCATCCAGCCTGGTTCGTCCACGCCCGACTGGGTCGTGCCGCAGGACTCGGAGGTCTTCGCGGAGAGCTTCGCGACCGCGCTCGCCGCCCTGCATGCCGTCCCCATTTCCGCCGCCGTGGATGCGGGGATGCTCATCCGTACACCGACGCAGGCCCGTCAGAAGGTGGCCGACGACGTTGACCGCGTCCGACGCGAGTTCGTGGTGAACGACAAGCGCCTCCACCGGTGGCAGCGCTGGCTCGACGACGATTCGTCGTGGCCAGATTTCTCCGTGGTGGTGCATGGCGATCTCTACGTGGGCCATGTGCTCATCGACAACACGGAGCGCGTCAGCGGGATGATCGACTGGAGCGAGGCCCGCGTTGATGACCCTGCCATCGACATGGCCGCGCACCTTATGGTCTTTGGTGAAGAGGGGCTCGCGAAGCTCCTCCTCACGTATGAAGCGGCCGGTGGCCGGGTGTGGCCGCGGCTCGCCCACCACATCGCGGAGCGCCTTGCGTTCGGGGCGGTCACCTACGCACTCTTCGCCCTCGACTCGGGTAACGAAGAGTACCTCGCTGCGGCGAAGGCGCAGCTCGCCGCAGCGGAATGAGCGAACGTCGATATAGCCCGCTCGCGACGCTGTTCGCGGCGACCTTTCTCTTCCGGATCGGCAACGCGGTGGCGGCCCTCGCGCTTCCATGGTTCGTCCTGTCTCATACAAAGAGCGCGGCCTGGGCGGGCGCCACGGCCGCTAGCAGCGTCATCGCGACCATCATCGGCGCGTGGGTTGGTGGTGGCCTCGTCGATCGGTTCGGGCGCGCGCCCGTCGCATTGATCTCGGGTGTGGTGGGCGGCGTGGCCATGGCGAGCATCCCACTGCTCGATGCCGTTGGCGCCCTCTCGAACACTGGGCTGATCGCTTGCGTGGTGCTCGGTGCCGCGTTCGACGCACCCGGTATGGCCGCGCAGGACAGTGAGCTGCCCAAACTCGGCCACGTCGCCGGGCTCTCCGTTGAGCGCGTCTCGTCACTGAAAGCGGTGATCGGGAACGTCGCGATTCTAGGTGGCCCGGCCCTTGGGGGGGCCGCAATCGGCCTGCTTGGCGCTGCGCCAACGCTCGGGCTGACGGCGTTCTGCTCCGTCCTTGCAGGTCTGCTCGGCGCGTGGGTGCTTCCCGCGCGTGCCGCTCGGACGATGACCACGACGGCGACTCTCTCCATGCGCGCCGGCGTCGCTTTTCTCTGGAGCGAACCCCTGCTGCGCCCTCTCTTTGGTATAGTGATGATCTTCGTGGGCATCGTTGGCGCCAACGGCAGCGTCATCATGCCTGCGCTGTTTGTAGATGCAGGACGCCAAGTAGCAGAGCTCGGGCTGTTCTCCTCAATGATGGGGGCTGGTGGTCTCCTTGGCATTGCCATTCATGCGTCGGTCGGCGCCCGGATATCAGCGCAGAACTGGCTGGCGGTGGCATTTTGTGGCTCTGCGGTGGGCTCGCTTCTGCTTTCACAGTTGCCAGGCGTGCCGGTGCTGATGTTGTTGGGCGCGCTCGTGGGACTGCTGACCGGCTCAGTCTCTCCCATTCTCAACGCTGCCATCTACAACCGCACGCCGCCAGAACTTCTCGGCCGGGTACTCGGCACGGTCTCGGCGGTGATGCTGTCAGCCTCGCCCATGGTTATGCTTGCGGCCGGCGCGTTTGTCGACCTTGCTGGTCCGCTCCCTGGCCTCGTTGTATCGGCCGTGTTTGCGGGGCTCGTGGCTCTACTCTCGCTCCGTCTTCAATTTGCTACAATGGCGGCGGCAGCCACAGCCTCCGCCCCAACCCATACAGAAGGTGAACACTGATGCCCCGCCCCAAGCTCAAGTCCGATGACGAGGTACTCGAGGCCGCCACCGTAGTGCTGAAGCGTTGCGGTCCCATAGAGTTCACGCTCAGCGGAGTAGCAAAGGAGGTGGGGCTCTCCCGCGCAGCGTTAATCCAGCGCTTCACCAACCGCGATACGCTGCTGGTGAGGATGATGGAGCGCGGCGTCGAGCAGGTGCGGCATTACCTGAATGCGATACCGATAGGCGCAGGGCCGCAAGGGCTCTGGGAATTTTTGCAGGTGCTCGTTCGGAGCATGAACACTCGCAACGACTTCTCGGTGAACTATCTCATCTCCTGGTACGAGCTCCAGGTGCCGGAGCTACGCACGCTTGCGATCCAGCGGAACCGCGCGGTGGTGGAGGGGATCCGCAAGCGACTGCCCCCAGGTGCTCCTGCGGCAGCTGAGTTGCTCCTGCACTCGGTCATCGCTGGCGCGACGATGCAGTGGGCCGTCGATCCGGATGGTGAGCTAGCTGATCATGTGCTGGCTCAGATCGCTGCCATCCTGTGTTTAATGTTTCCCGAACACGACGATTTCCAACTCCTCCAGGCACATGCGTAAACGGAGGTGTGCAGAGTCCCTGCGGCAGGCGACGAACACGACCGTCGTCGATTAGTACCGGTACGGTCGGTGGTATCGAAGTCTTGATCACCACTCAGGTCTACGGCTTACAAATGGTGACCATCCCGATACTTGCGTCAGAGCACCGGGCCGATTCTTTGACAGTGAATCACTCCCGTAAGGTTGTGCCGGTGTGGGTGTCCCGGGTCGAGACGATACTCCGCCAATGCGCCCAGCAAACAACCTGGCCATCGCAGGTGGTGGGGAGCGGTGTGGCGGATGAGTTGGACAAGTTGGTGTAGCAGCACGAGCACGGCGAGATAACATCGCAGGAGTTCGACATGCTCAAGAGACAGCTGATTGCGAATCGCGATGCAGATTCATAACCCGATTGCGGGTTGGCTTCACTCCACCATCACCGAGCAGACTAGCACGGCGGGCTCTGTTGCAAAGATTGGCGGCAGTCAGAGGTAGGCTGTCGCTCTGCGCCGATCAGGCGGCTGCTGCGAAATGGT
>NZ_JAPDBM010000133.1:0-3359 GCF_027705265.1 Aeromonas sp. QDB11
AAGCAGAGAAAATCGATACAGAACAGGACCTTGGAGGGCGTTTTAAAGGGGCTCAATGCTTAAGGTCCTGTAGATGAAAAACAGCAAGGTATCGACTTCCGGGATATCGACACCTTCGTTGAAGATGTCCACTACGCAGAGGATATTGATAACGCCGGTACGCAAATCTTGTTGCTTACTATGGCGCTCGTCTCGGTTATCGCTGGTGAGGATGTCAGCCTTGATGCCCTTTAATAAAAAAGCCTTGCACATAAAATCGGCATGTTCTCGGCTCACACAAAATGCCAGCGCTTTGATCTTGGTAATATCGGTGACGATCTCATCGAGGCTCTGGACGATTTTCTGTACCCGCTGCTGATTGTGGGTATAGATATTGGTGAGCTCAGTGATGTCATAACGACCATTTTTCCAAGTCACTTGGCGCAGGTCAGTATCATCATCGATACCAAAATATTGGAACGGACAGAGATGGCGACGATTGATGGCCTCTGGTAAACGAATCTCCGCTGCGATCACACCACAAAAGTCGGCGAGAATATCACCGCTATCATGGCGCTCTGGCGTTGCGGTCAATCCCAACAGAATGCGAGGTTCAAAGGCGGCGAGCAGACCGCGATAACTGGCCGCCGCAATATGGTGAACCTCATCGATGACGATGTAATCGAAATAATTTGGGCTAAGACGCAAATTAGCCAGCTGGTTATTAAAGGATTGCACTGAGGCAAACAGCTGACGGTAGTGGGTCGGTACAGATCCGCCGACCAATAGTTCGCCAAAATTGGATTGCTTGAGCACTCCGCGGTACGAGGCTAATGCTTGGCGCAAGATCTCCTCTTTGTGGGCGACAAACAGAAACTTGGCATCGGGTTTGGTTTTCAAAAAACGCGCAAAATCAAAGGCGGAGATCAGGGTTTTCCCTGTACCGGTAGCCGCTACCACCAAGTTACGAAAGCGCTGGTGTAAAGCGCGCTCCATCGCCAATTGTTCAAGGATCTCCAGTTGATGGGGAAACGGCGTGATATCAAAGAAATAGGCAGGGCTATTTTTGTCCCCATCCCCACGGGCCTCTTGCAGCGCATACTGCAATTTTGTACGGCTTTCCAGCTTGCCATCAAACAGCTCAAAATCATCGGATTCCCAATAGGTTTCAAAGGTACTCAGGGATTTCTCGATAATATGAGGGATCTCTTGCGAGGTGATTTTTAGGTTCCACTCCAAACCGCTGGTGAGGGCAGAATGAGAGAGATTGGAGGAACCTATATAGCCGGTATGAAAGCCGGTATTTCGGCAAAAGAGATAGCTCTTGGCATGCAACCGCTCACGCTGGGTGTTATAGCTGAGTTTGACTTCGGTATTGGGGAGGTTGGCTAAAAATTCAACTGCCTTGGCGTCGGTCGCCCCCATATAAGAGGTAGTAATTACTTTTAATTGGCGGCCGCTGCGAGTGAACTCTTCCAGCTCATGACGGAAAATACGGATACCTGCCCATTTGATAAATGAGACCAGCCAGCAGATGCTATCTGCAGACAATATCTCCCGTTTAATCTCCGACTCCATCGACAAACCCGCATTGCTGCCGCAGAACAGCTCACTTTGCGTTAGACCGGTCAGAGGGAAAATATTCTCGGCATATTGCTTTAAATTGGCTGAGATGGGGTTATCCAACTGATAGAGCGCTGTCAGAATTTTTCCCTGACTATCGATGAGGTTCTCGCCAATAAAGTCTGGGTCTTGTGTGCGATCCTTTAGCCAAAGTAATAACTGGTTAGCCAGCTCAATCTGACGTTGGAGTTGATCCTCTCCAGTTACCGAACCCACCGCATATTCCAAAACCCGACTCAGAAATCTGGATAACCAAACTGCCGCTTCGGCAGGTTCAAGCTGGCGTTCCCCTACGTAAAAGCGCTCGCGGTCGAGTCGAGATGTCAGCAGTTGAGTAATGAGCTGTTCATAAATACCGCATTGTTGCATCGCACTTTAGCCTTGAACGTTGTACATGAGGGTGGCGAGAAGAGTATCATTTTTTCCAACCAAATCAGTAAGCTGTTGTCGCCTGTTACTCGTTTGAAAATCGCCCCGGTTTTCGGTAATAAAGCCCGGCAGTGACAACCACAGGGAGGTGGTGATGGATCCGGTTTCCTATCTTTTTTCGGCTTATCTCAATCTGGTACAGCAGCAGGTCGCGGATATCTATGGCACCGAGGCCAAGACGCTGGTGGTGCAGTATGAGGGGGAGTCGGTCCCGTTCTCTTTTCAGCTGTGGCAGATCCAGCAGCCGAGCGTTTGTCGTCCCTACCAGCAGGATGTGCGGCGCTTTAGCCAATGTACGGTCAAGGCGTCCGCCCTGTTTCACAAGCTGTGTGATGACTTGACTCGGCAGGATGACAGCAGTTGGCAACTGCCCAAATTTCGCACCATGTACTGCTCGGCTGCCATCAGTTATCGGCCGATGATTGCCGAGATTGGGGATGCCAAACAGAGTCCGGCCAAGCTGGCGGAGCGCGTCTGCAATCAGGCGATTCTGGCTGCGATGGACAGTGACGATGAAGCTCTGCTGGCCCAGCGTGACAGAGCGTGCGCAGCGGTGCAGTAACGCGAATTTATCTGACCAGATCATTTGCGCTCGCTTTGCGCGTCACGGCATACATGGGCTTCCTCTTGCCGGGTATGATGGGGTTGCCCGCAGTGGCGACGACAGTCGGATGCTGGCGGGCATATGTCGGTCACATCAGCCAGATCACCACCAGGAGGTAACCATGATCAGCCATATCGACCATCTGGTATTGACGGTCAGTGATATCGAACGGGCCGTGGCCTTTTACAGTTCGGTGCTCAATATGGAGGCCATCACCTTCGGTGCGGGGCGCCGGGCGTTGGGGTTCGGCAACCAGAAGATCAATCTGCAACTGCTTGGGCAGGAGCCGCGCAATCGGGCGCAGGTGGGGTCGGGAGATATCTGCCTTATCACCCGCTGGCCGCTGGAGCAGGTGATGGCCCAGCTGGCCTGTCACGGGGTGGAGATTGTCGAGGGGCCGGTGACCAAAAGCGGTGCCTGCGGGCCGATAGAATCCATCTACTTCCTCGACCCGGATCAGAATCTGATAGAAGTGAGCATCTATCCCTGACAGGGTTGGCGTGGCGCCTGACGGTGCAACACCTATCAGAGTCACTCTATTTCCTCGATCCGGATCAGAACCTGATAGAAGTGAGCATCTATCCCTGAGTCCACCAAGCCATCAGTTCCATCGCCATCATTAATAGAAAGGGGCCGTCAATTGACGGTAATGCCGATCAGTTAAGGATCCATTGACCGATCCTGCTGATGTGTAAAAATCCGACACCTGTTGATTTGGTTTCGG
>NZ_JAPDBM010000134.1:0-1195 GCF_027705265.1 Aeromonas sp. QDB11
CGCGTCGTTTCGACGACACTTCTTGGGGTTGTATGGTTAAGTGACTAAGCGTACATGGTGGATGCCTTGGCAGTCAGAGGCGATGAAGGACGTACTAACCTGCGATAAGCTGTGAGAAGTCGGTAAGAGACGCTATTACTCACAGATTTCCGAATGGGGAAACCCACTTAGCATAAGCTAGGTATCGTTGCATGAATACATAGTGCAACGAGGCGAACCGGGAGAACTGAAACATCTAAGTACCCCGAGGAAAAGAAATCAACCGAGATTCCCTCAGTAGCGGCGAGCGAACGGGGATTAGCCCTTAAGTTTCTTGGAAGTTAGTGGAATGGTCCTGGAAAGGCCAGCGATACAGGGTGATAGCCCCGTACATGAAAACGACCTTGAAGTGAAATCGAGTAGGGCGGGACACGTGACATCCTGTCTGAATATGGGGGGACCATCCTCCAAGGCTAAATACTCCTGACTGACCGATAGTGAACCAGTACCGTGAGGGAAAGGCGAAAAGAACCCCTGTGAGGGGAGTGAAATAGAACCTGAAACCGTGTACGTACAAGCAGTGGGAGCCCTTCGGGGTGACTGCGTACCTTTTGTATAATGGGTCAGCGACTTACATTTTGTAGCGAGGTTAACCGTATAGGGGAGCCGTAGGGAAACCGAGTCTTAACTGGGCGTCTAGTTGCAAGGTGTAGACCCGAAACCGGGTGATCTAGCCATGGGCAGGTTGAAGGTTGAGTAACATCAACTGGAGGACCGAACCCACTAACGTTGCAAAGTTAGGGGATGACCTGTGGCTGGGGGTGAAAGGCCAATCAAACTCGGAGATAGCTGGTTCTCCCCGAAAGCTATTTAGGTAGCGCCTCGGACGAATACTACTGGGGGTAGAGCACTGTTTGGACTAGGGGGTCATCCCGACTTACCAACTCCATGCAAACTCCGAATACCAGTAAGTAATATCCGGGAGACACACGGCGGGTGCTAACGTCCGTCGTGAAGAGGGAAACAACCCAGACCGCCGGCTAAGGTCCCAAAGTTCTGGTTAAGTGGGAAACGATGTGGGAAGGCTCAGACAGCTAGGATGTTGGCTTAGAAGCAGCCATCATTTAAAGAAAGCGTAATAGCTCACTAGTCGAGTCGGCCTGCGCGGAAGATGTAACGGGGCTCAAACCAGGCACCGAAGCCGCGGATTCATCAC
>NZ_JAPDBM010000135.1:0-2883 GCF_027705265.1 Aeromonas sp. QDB11
CGGGGTGACGTGAGCGCGTTAAGGATCAGGGTGTTCACGTTGGCCGGAATGGCTGTTCAACTTCGCCGGAATACGCAGAATGTGAAAAACTCGCTGCGGGGCAGTTGCCATACGCTCGGAGCGAAGCATTTACCAAGGCATCTTGCGGAATACTGCTTCCGGTTTAATCATCGTTTTGACCTCAAGAGCATGTTGGTTGAATTGGGGCATGCAGTCGTGGCAAGCCCTCCGATGCCATATCGGCTCTTGAAGCTGGCTGAGGGTCATGGGTAATCAGGAACCGAAATTGTCCGTCGCGTAGAACAACTCTTTGCCTATGCCGATACCATCGAGCAGCAGGCCAAGACGGCCAAAGCGCGGGTCGATAACCTGACCCAGGCCATTCTGGCCAAGGCATTTCGTGGCGAGCTGACCGCCGACTGGCGCGCAGCCAACCCGGACCTGATCAGTGGCGACAATAGCGCCGTCGCCCTGTTGGCTCGCATTCAAGCCGAGCGGGCCACTGCCAAGCCGCGCAAACGGGCAACCAAAACATCCGCGACGTAGGTTCGATTAGCGAAGCGTAATCGGACGCACGAGAAACCGCCGCCCTGCTGGCCCGCATTCAGACCGAGCGGGCCACCGCCAGCGGCAAAAAAGGTAAGTGTGGGCCCCGCAAGCCTCGCGCAACGGCCTGACCCGCTCGTATGATGTGCAGTCAGCGGCAACATTCGACGGGTTGTAAGCCAAGTGCAGGCGAGATAAGGTCGTGTTGGCAGCAAAATTAGGAATAGAGCATGGAAATCAAACAACTCACCCTCGAAAATCTGGGGCGTTTTGAGCGTCTTGCCATCGAGTTTGCCCCCACGGAGCGGGTCAACTCGAATGTGACCGTGCTGATTGGCAACAATGGTGCAGGCAAAACCTCGGTACTCAAATCGTTGGCGACCTCACTCAGCTGGTTTGTTGCCCGTTTGCGCAGCGACAAAGGCAGCGGCAGCCCCATCCCGGAAGAGGTCATCCTCAATGGCGCCAATACCGCGGTGGTCTCTCTTCAACTACACGATCAGCTGAAGGAATACATCTGGTCTCTCACCAAAACTCGCGCCGGTCGCAAGAGCAACGAGCAATCCATATTGACCGACGCTAGCAAACTAGCCGATGAGTATCGAGCACGATTGACAGAGCAGGAAAATGTCAGCTTACCCCTGATCGCCTTCTACCCAGTCGAGCGGGTGGTGCTGGATATTCTGCTAAAGATCAAAGAGAAACATTCATTTCGCCAACTCGATGGTTATGACAATTCGCTGAGTCAAGGAGTCGATTTTCGTCGTTTCTTTGAGTGGTTTCGCGAGCGGGAAGATAGCGAAAACGAGTCGGTAATCCCTACTGAAGTTCTTAATGAACTTCAAGATTTACTCGGTCCTGATCTTTGGCAAAAGTTGCAACAGACACAGGCATCAGCCAGAGATCGTCAGTTGACGGCGGTGCGCACAGCTATTGCCAACTTTATGCCCGGATTTAAAAATCTGAAGGTCCGCCGTAAGCCGCGTCTGCATATGTCCATCGACAAGGAGGGTCAGACCCTCAATGTGTTGCAACTGTCGCAAGGGGAGAAATCCCTGATGGCACTGGTGGGCGATATTGCCCGCCGCCTCGCAATGATGAATCCGGAGCTGGAAAATCCGCTGCACGGCGATGGGGTGGTGCTGATCGACGAGGTGGACATGCACCTGCATCCCCAGTGGGCACGTACTATCATCCAGCGGCTCACTGATACCTTCCCCAACTGTCAGTTTGTGCTGACCACCCACTCCCCCCTGGTGATCAGCGATTGCAAGGATGTACTGGTCTATTCGCTCGATAATGGCGAGTTGACTGAAGTGCCATCCCAATATGGTCAGGATGCCAACTCGGTGCTGCTGGAGGTGATGGATACCGCTATTCGCAATGAGCGGGTGGCGAGCCGACTGAATGACTTACTCGATTTAATTCAAGATCGGCAATTTGATAAGGCCAATGCCCTGCTGGCCGCGCTAAGAGCCGAGCTGCCAGCCAACAACCTGGAGCTGACCAAGGCTAGCCTGCTGCTGCGCAAAGAGGAGCTGCGCCGTGCGCAAGATTTATAAGGGACAAGAACCTGCAAGTCTGGCGGCATTCAAACGTCAAAATCCTCATGCTCGATATCACGACCTACCCAACGATGAAGAGGGTCAGGCAATTCGCCAGCAGATCCGGGAGGCTTGCACTACTGAGCAATTCCATCTCTGCGCCTACTGTTGCCAAGCCATCAGCGGCACCAGTGAAGACACCATGAACGAGCATGTTGAGGCTAGGGATCTCGCCCCTAAGCGCACCATGGATTTCAGCAATCTGGTAGCCAGTTGCAAAACACCGAAACAGTGCGATGCCGCCCATGGCTCGCAGCCTCTGCCGTTGACCCCGCTGATGCCTGAGTGCGAAACCGAGTTGCGCTTTAAATGGAGTGGTCGGGTTGAGGGGTTGACGGAAAGAGCCAAAGAGGCGATCCGGGTACTCAATCTGGGTGATACGGAGCAAAGCAACAAGGTGCTGGTTGCCAAGCGCAAACAGCTGGTGGATAGCCTGATTTGGACCCACTATGGCGATGATCAGCAGGCACTGGCGCTGGAAGATGATGCACAATTGCTGACAATGCTGATCGAAGATCTGAGCCAGCCCAAACAAGGCAAGCAGGAGCCCTTCGCACCTGTACTGGTGAACATACTGCGCAGTCAGCTCTAGCGATTGCGTGCCTGCCCGGGTGACTCGGGAGCCACAACCTCGGTACACCTCGTGCGCTTTTCTCCGGCAGCAGACCGCGAGGATAGGCGCATCTCCTCCCCTCTGATAATCTGCCGTGGCCACGGTAGCCAACTATCCCGT
>NZ_JAPDBM010000136.1:0-2838 GCF_027705265.1 Aeromonas sp. QDB11
TCGACACTCTTTATCCGCCCCCGGTCTTCACATTTAGATTATTCAGATTAGGCGACAACTATTCTGACACCGGGGGAGAGTGACGATATAGGGGTCGAGGGCGGGGGTGAGAATGCTCAGACCCTCGATGGCCGACATCACCGACATCGCCGGAGTGATCACCACCTCGCCATAGAAGAAGCTGCCGCCAATCAGGCCGATGATGATCAGCAGCGGTGTCCAGCGGGTGGAGGCGTTGCGGGTCGCCAGCGACATCAGGGTGAGAATGCCACCCTCGCCGGCGTTGTCGGCCCGCATCACAAAGGAGAGGTACTTGACCGACACCACCAGGATCAGCAGCCAGAAGATCAGCGAGAGAAAGCCGAGAATGGAGGCCGGCTCGACGCCGAACCCGAATTGACCTGACAGGCACTCGCGCAAGGTATAGAGCGGGCTGGTGCCGATATCGCCATAGACTACGCCAATCGCCGCCAGCATAACGCCGGGAGTGGCTTGTTGTTTATCACAGTTCATGAGTTCATCTTGTCAGTTTGATGTTTACACGTTTGCCAACGCACAGCTGCCCGACCTACCAGGAGAGTCGTGATATTTAATCGGGAGAGAATTAATGGATTGCGATGGGAAAGGGCGCTAACGGAATAGTGATCTGCTTGTCATGGAACACAGTCTGTTCATCTGTCATTAAGCTTATAATGACACACACTTTGCGGGACTATGCTCAGTTATAAATAATCAAAAGTTCAATTTGAGTAAGAGAATTAATTATCCGGTGATTGAAATATATGGTAGGGAATCGGGCAACTGTTTGTTTTATCTAGCGAAGTGGTTTGGCTGGAATCCTTTTCCAAAACGGATAATAAATAGACGATAAAGTAATCGCTAATTAATTGCTGGCAGGATGGCAAAGGGGATGCAGTTGGGCCGCGATGGAGTCGTTATGTGCCAGAGGGGAAAGGTAGGGGGCAATGAACGAAGTGAATTGCACCAAATATTGAAAGAAGCAAGAGGTGCAATGCGCTGCGCTTATTGCACCCTACGGTAATTATTACTCTCCATGATAATGCTTCAATAAAAAGTAGCGGTCAGGACTATTTTTAACGCCGCTCACTTTACCGACTATTTTAAATCCCATTTTTTCATAAAATTTGGGAGCCTGAAATGAGAGGGTATCGACTTGAGCTGCAATACATCCCCGTTTTTTTGCTTCGCGTTCAGCAATCTCCATTAATTGAATGCCAAGCCCCTGTCCTCTCTTGTCATTGTGTACCCAAAGTACTTCGATCAACAGTTGATGATAAATAGTACGTCCGGCAATGCCACCGACAACTTCGTCATTGTCATCATGAATGGCAACAATTAAAGGTTGGGAGTGCTCCTCACCCATTTTATCAAAGTTAAATTGTCTAAGGTTATCAACAAGTACATTGAAGATTTCATCTTTATGTTCATTATGGATTTTTATATTCATAAAATCTTACTCCATTAAAATGTAATCGTAGGGTGCAATGAACGAAGTGAATTGCACCAAATACTAAAAGAGGCAAGAGGTGCAATGCGCTGCGCTTATTGCACCCTACGGTACTACGCTACTACGGTACTACGGTACTACGGTACTACGGTACTACGGTACTAAGTGTTTCCTATTTACAGACATTTCATTTGGAGGGAGACTCGAGGAGTTAACTGCAGTATAAGTAACACTATTTATCGTGCATCTTGCTATGTCCATAGTATTTCCATAAATATAATTGCTAATGCTATAAGTCTTCATTAATAATGGATTTTGCGGCGTCTATTAATAGTTCACCTCTTCGATTTTCCAAATCTTTTTTGGCAACAGGACAAGTTGAAATAGCTATTAAATGATCTAAGTATTGAATTTTTTTGGTGTATTTTCTTTTATATATCAGCAATCGAACTTCATACCGAAGTAAGGTTAGAATGATTGTTACGGAATAAGAAGTGATTCCGGCGATAAAGGATATGGTTTGCTCTGTAATATATGGTAATATAACTGAGTCAGCAGGAAGGTTTTTTGACCAAGTCAACATTATAAATGTCATAATTGCGGTAATAGCCGCACTGCTCAAAATATCTGACTTTTGAATTTCTTTTGCTTGTTGAGGCTGTAATTCGTTAGACATGCTCACGACCTCTATGAATCTTTATAACTTTCCATAAAGGGTCATCTGGGTATAGGTATAATGTACTAGTTTTTTTATAACCTTGGCCATCTATTACAACTACTCGAACCTTTCTTGTTTTAATTCGGTGAATTATAATGGGTTTTATATAATATAATAGTATGACGAATATTAATGCTACAGATATTATTATAGAAGTTTCCATTGTCTCTCCTCTGCAGGTATATGCTCCTTTACATTTGTCACTGTATAGTTAATGCAGGTTTTACCTGTTAGCTTTATTTTTTCTTTATACCAAACGCCGTCAACTCTAAGCAAATCATCCTTTGAAAATCGTTCTTGATTATCGGATACACGCTTTAAAAAAATAGGGTCTGTGATAACCACAGTAATACTATTTGATGGATTGTCTTTAGAGATCAACTTCCACTTTAATTTTGGATTGTAACTTAGAGTTTCTACATAGTAAAAGCCTGAGAGTACACCTTCTTCAACAATATGTTTATGGTTTCTTTTTAATATTAGGTTTTGATTGTTTTCTTTTGATATTTTTATTTTTGAACATGTTGAAATGCCATGGTCAATTGTCAGAGAGTCAATGTCATCTTCGGTTAGGGGGCGGCGTTTTTCAAGATAGTTGTCGCGCAAAGCTGTTTTAAGCAGCCTCTTTCTGCTCCGGCTCGGGTTTCTCGGG
>NZ_JAPDBM010000137.1:0-2789 GCF_027705265.1 Aeromonas sp. QDB11
TGTGCCGACAGGTGGCCGACGAGATCCACCAGGCCGCCTAAGCCCTCCCCTGCCCTGCCACCGAACCCCGCCGCGTGCGGGGTTTTTTATGACTTCAAATCCTCAAAAGGTGCATTTACTCAAATCCTCAATATGCTATACTGCGCTTGAGTAATTCCTTTTTTCCTCAAACGCTCAATAGCTCAAGGAGCGCATATGCAAGTCATTGCTGTACTGAACCAGAAGGGCGGGGCGGGTAAAACCACCATCGCCACCCACCTTGCCCGCGCCCTGCAACTCGACGGCGCAGACGTGTTGCTGGTTGATTCTGACCCGCAGGGCAGCGCCCGCGATTGGGCCGCCGTCCGCGAGGATCAACCCGTGCCCGTGGTTGGCATCGACCGGCCCACCATCGAGCGCGATCTAAAGAGCGTGGCCCGGAAAGACTTTGTTGTGATCGACGGAGCGCCGCAGGCTCATGACTTGGCCGTGTCGGCAATGAAGTCCGCCGATTGCGTGCTGATCCCGGTGCAGCCGTCGCCCTACGACATTTGGGCAACCTCTGACCTCGTGGATTTGGTCAAGCAGCGCATCGAGCTGACCGACGGCAAGCTAAAAGCGGCTTTCGTGGTGTCCCGTGCGATCAAGGGCACCAAGATTGGTGCGGAAGTCTCCGAGGCGCTGGCCGGGTACGGCCTGCCGATCCTGCAAACGCGCATCACGCAGCGCGTCATCTACCCGAGCAGCGCGGCCAGCGGCACCACGGCCATTGACCAAGAGCCGACGAGCGAGGCCGCCGAGGAAATCCGGGCGCTGGCTGAGGAAGTGCGCCGTTTCCTCAATTGCACCATTTGAGTAATTAAGGAGTAGGTGAAAATGAGTAGCGGGAAACTTGGCATGAAAGCAGGCCGCCCGAGCGCCGCGAAGGCTGGCCCTACCTTGTCCGACCTTGCCGACAAGGCCGCCACCGTCCGGGTGAATTTCGACCTCGACCGGGCCGAGCACACGAAGCTGAAGATTTACGCCGCCAAGACCGGGCGCAGCATCACGGACATTCTGCGCGAACTGGTGCGCTCACTTGATGAAAAGAGTGATTGAGTAATCACTTAACCGGCTGGACGGGTCAAAAGCATGGACTATAGTCCATACATTTTTGATTTGGCGAAATTTAATAATGTTGATGAAATACGGCGCGTGGGGTATAAAGTGATGGTTGAAATGGAACCGTTGAGTCTGGAGGTACTGCCGCCCTCTCATTTCAAGGCGTTTGCGAAGAACGCACCGCATGAGATCAAGGGCGCTGTCATCGAGAACACAGAGCGCGGGCTGGTGATCGTGCTGCAC
This sequence comes from Aeromonas sp. QDB11, assembly GCF_027705265.1. NCBI lineage: Bacteria > Pseudomonadati > Pseudomonadota > Gammaproteobacteria > Aeromonadales > Aeromonadaceae > Aeromonas > Aeromonas sp. QDB11. Next base: position 1,324 of record NZ_JAPDBM010000137.1, read on the forward strand.
GTTGGCAACGAGCGGCGCATTCTCGGCCAGTACCGGGGAGGCATCCGGTTTTTTCGCTCTTTCGATGGCGCGGCGGCAGTGCTGCGGCAGCATGGCGTGCTGCACTGGACGGCGAATGCAAAAGGCTGGATTCCGCGAACTTTGGAAGCGAAGGAGCGGAGTTCAGATGGATGAAAAAGCAAAGCCCCGCGTGGCAGCGGGGCTTGGCAGGGGGCGGGACTAGTCAGGTGGCACTGGCTAGAACCCAAAGGCGCAACCTATACAGGCAACACCCAGACATGGTTTGCATTGTAGCGCCCCACCTCTTGCCGCACAAGCGGAAAGAAGGTTATGGGACAGGCACAGCTACGACTTTTCAGCCCAGCCGATGAGGCGGGTTGCTATCACGACACAGCCCGGCAGGGCTTTTTCTCGTTGCTCATGGCGACGTGCGAGGGCAGCGGCAAGAAGCAGGACAGTTACCGGCTGTCACAGATGCCCGTGGTGCTCTCCATGCTCGACCACAGCCGGGATACCTGGCTGTCTCAGGCTGAGTTCATCAAGCCCAATCGCCGCGTGGTCAACTTGGCCCGCATCGGCTTGCTGTTCGCCGATCTGGACACCTACCGCGAGCCGTGGGCGCAGGGGCGCAGCCCCGAGCAACTGGCCGCCGCTGTCATGTTCCGCTGCTACGACGAAGGCGTGCCGCCGCCGTCGATCCTCGTTTTCTCTGGCCGTGGCGTGCAAGCAAAGTGGCTGCTGGATGGCACCTTGCCGCGTCAGGCGCTGCCACGCTGGAATGCCTGCCAGCGTTACCTGATCGACCGTCTGGCCGGGCTGGGCGCTGATCCAGCGGCCAAGGATGCAAGCCGCGTGCTGCGGCTGGTCAATACGGTGAACAGCAAGAGCGGCGAGGTTTGCCGCGTCATCCACGTTGAGCAAGGCCCGGACGGCGAGCCGATCCGGTACAACTTCGAGTATCTGGCCGAGGCGCTACTGCCGGTGGCCCGCTGGGACATCGAGGCCGACCGCAAGGCCCGCGCCGACCGTCGCCAGTTCAAGCTGCTGCCGGGCGGCCAAACCGGCAACCTGCGCACGCTCAACGGGCGGCAACTGGCGTGGGATCGTCTGGAGGACTTGCGCACGCTGGCCGCGCTGCGCGGCGGCGTGGCCGAGGGCGAGCGGATGCAGCACCTGTTTTGGCGGCTGAATTTCCTGCTGCTGTCAGGTGCGACGCACACCGGCCAGATGTACCACGAGGCCGCCGCGCTGGCCCGTGAGCTTGACCCACGGTGGAACTACCGCAGCGCCGAGCTTATGACGCTGTACGCCAAGGCCAAGGCCCACGAAGCCGGGGAAAAGGTGGAGTTCGGCGGCAAGCAGTTTGCGCCGCTCTACACGCCCAAGAACGACACGCTTATCAGCCTGTTTCACATCACCGACGACGAGCAGCGCAAGCTGCGCACGCTCATCAGCCGGGACATGGC
>NZ_JAPDBM010000138.1:0-2743 GCF_027705265.1 Aeromonas sp. QDB11
CCTGCATGGAGACGCGATTAGATCACAGACGATCTGCCTGTTCAAATTTCATTAACAAAGTGCGATCCCGCCCTGGTCGTAGGTGGAGACCAAATGGGCGCTGCATTCCCACTTTTACGCCTTCTTTCTAGATGAATAATTGCTGGCTGAGCATATGCTCAGCCTTACTTAATTTCATAGGTTATTAAGGATAAAACATGTCGCTACTGCATAGTATACCCGCTCATTGGGTTGTTCGCCGTTCAACCCCATTTTTTACAAATGAAAACGTACCACAGGCTCTATTAACCCATCACAATACAGCTGCTGGCGTATTCGGTCAGTTATGTGTAATGGAAGGGACGGTAACATATTACGGTTTTGCTGATGAAACAGCAGAGACACCTGAAATTACGCTTGTAATCCGAGCCGGAGAGTTTGCAACCAGCCCACCTCAGTATTGGCACAGGGTTGAACTGTCTGAAGATGCTAGATTCAATATCCATTTTTGGGCTGAAAACGTAAGCTCAGACACCCCACTCATTAAGACAAGAGAATAAATTACAATCTTGTCATCGCCACAAACTAGGCCAACTGCCCATCCAGATCAAAATGAATAACTGTAATGTTGTTTATGATTGGCTGTTTTTGCGATGGGAGTTGGCTAGATGAGTGGGATTGAAACCATAACCATGCTGAGTGGCTTGGTGTATCTGTTGTTGTTCCAGTGGCATGAGCGTTCAGGTTGGTCTTGGCAGCTGTTCCTGATGCTAACCGCCGCTGTATGGTTGACGGTAGCAGCCAAGCCACCACTAAGTAGTTTAATCGTGCTTGCTGTCACTATTGTCATGCTTTATAGATATAAATTAATATCCGCATTTTATGATTCAAGAGATCAACAACTTCGTAGTTTAGTTAGATATTTCTTAGTTACATCGTGGGGATTTGTAACAATACAGTATGGTGTTTATATTTTTCAACTCCACCAGGGTGACCTACCTTGGCTGTCTAGACCTGATATCGTAGATGGCTTTCTACCTATAGCGGGCGGTCTTGGCTTGCGGGCGTTGTTGAGTTTGGGCATTACTGATTACCACCATCCAGCTGCAACAATCACAGTCTTGGTTATTTCCTTATCTGGACTCATTTTAGGTCGTGCCTTCTGCTCATGGTTTTGCCCTCTTGGGGTTGTCGGTGAATGGCTGCATCATTTTCGAAATTTTCTGCTACCAGGTGAGTGGGCTCCGCCAAAATGGTTAGACCTACTGCTCAAATCTCAGAAATTTCTAGTTCTATCATTTCTGATGTTCATAGTTATTCTTGCTGTTCCAAATGTTGCACTGCCAGGGTACTTGATGAGCCAGTATCACCAAGCTGCTGACATGAAAATGGGAGCCTTCTTTTTCAACTTGAACTTTATATCAGGTATTTTTGTTGTTTGGGTATTAAGTATCACGATGTTTTTCAAGCAAGGCTTCTGTAGATACCTATGCCCTTATGGTGGATGGCTTTCCTTGCTGGGGCTTCTGACACCATTGCGTATTCGCAGGTCTTCCAGCAGCTGTTTACGAAGCAAGGGATACGATTGTGATAAATGCAGTAGAGCATGTCCATCAAGGATACAGGTTCATGAACTTATATCTGTCAGAAATATTGAGTGTACAAACTGTTTAACTTGTATCTCTGCATGCCCAAAACAAGCTAATGCGATTCATTTTGGTACTGCGAATAAAAAGGTTTCAGCAAAGAAACTGCTTGCAATGTTGTGTGTTTTACTTCTCTTAATGCCATTGCTAGCTCATGTGATTTTCGATTTTTGGACAAGCAAAACACCATTAGAACAACGCCGCTACCTATTGGATATTCTGTCGAGTCTTTCACATTAGAGTTGATGTCTTATCTCACAAAAGCATAAATAATCAACATTGATGAAATAAGGTGTATCCAGGTTAGGTTGCGATAGTTGGTATATGAACTTAGATAGCGTTAGGGTATATGTATTCAATGGATAGAATCACTATATACCTAACGCATATCATGATTAGGTAAGTTACGCCACATATAGTTCTCGTTAATATATGCTGGATTTGATTTCAGTTTTGATAGTGCTTCATTGATATCAGATATGACTTTATCACCCCACTCGGTTTTCGGTGCGGCAACATAAGTTGATATTTCTTTTTGCTGTCCAGCTATCGGAAGAACTTTGAACTTCCCTAGATAAGCCTTTTTATTTAAATCAGATACTGTTGATGAGCCATACCCAAACTTACTTTCTGTGTAATAGATAATTTCCTCTGGGTATGCAACGGTAAAACCATTTACATCTTTTAATAGCATATCCAGGACATTACCCATCGGAGCATTGAGCGAGTAGTTAACTCTCTTATTTGTTTTATCTTTAATTGCGAGGTCAAATTTACTTCCATAAGAACGAGACGCTATGAAATAGCCAAGTTTATCCTTCGATTGAATCAACCGAAGCAAATCAACACCGTCTCCATCAATTATATACTGCTTATAAGTGTTAAGCTCACTGGATGGTATGATTACATGTGGTGCAGTTGATAGTGTTTTATGAAAAGTAGAAAATGTTTGATACTTCTCTCTTTCAGGCGTTTTTAGCATGTTGCCACAGACAACTTTTTTCCCTTGCTGCATCATCCGTTGAATTCTGGCAATATTCGCCAGGGTGAGAGCGTGAACATTTTGTTAAATTTCACCCAGTTTTTTGAGACCCGCATTGAGTACCGTTTCCAGATAT
>NZ_JAPDBM010000139.1:0-2577 GCF_027705265.1 Aeromonas sp. QDB11
GAGCCGGCTGGAATGACGACTATCGGGCTCAGTTATTCTTTGGTTAAAATATCAACAAAGTGTGCTCCCGCCCTGCAGTTGAGGCAGATGCCGTGGTCGCAATAAATATGCCACCTAACAATGAAAGACTTAATCCATGTTTCATCGAGCAACTCCTGATTAATAATATAAGCCTATCTCACCAACATAAAAAGTGAGGTGTAAAGAACATAATTAGTGTTTATATATCGTCGAACTAGAACTTTATGGGCGAGCCAAATTCTGGCATGGGAGCATTAAAGAATTTGGCAACACTGGCCCCCACATCAGATAGGGTATCGCGAACACCTAACTCAAGCCCCTTTAATTCATGGCTGAATAACAATATTGGCACCATTTCTCTTGTATGAAGAGAATGTCCGATAAAGGGATCGTTGCCATGATCAGCCATAACAATCAAGAGGTCGCTTATGGACATAGCGTCTAATATCTTTGATAATCCGGCATCAGCTCTCTCGAGCGTATTCCAGTAACGCCCAGCATTTTGTTGGTGACCAGAAAGATCCGTTTCCTGAACATTGAGGCAGAAAAATGCATTATCTTTCCGAACAACATCCCGCAGCAATAAATCAAACAGTGTATCGGTATCGACTACTCCTGGATATGAAACACCGTGTTCATTCTCTACGATATCGGCGACCTTACCATATAAGAACGTCTTGATTCCAACCTGATCAAGACAGTGTGGCACTTGTGTCGATGGATCGACTCCATAGCCAAGGTGAATAACCTTAAATCCGTTATTATAGGCTCCAGAACGTGGAGCGTTGACCCCAATAAATGCTATGTTTCCGTTTTTATCTGGTTTGGTTTCTATGGCTGAATAGATGTCATCCATTGAATCAACCAGTCCACCAAACGCTATGTTTCGTCCAGCATCATTATATTTCCTGACTACTCTTCCGATTTTCACGACGTCATCGAATGATATCAAGTTCAAATTGGCTGTAATGTTATAAACCTGTCCCAACTCGGCCTCAAGGTTATCCCCGATCACGACACAGCTGTTGACCTCCAGTAGGGCAAGCGCATCGCGATATATTCGGTTGACCTGGTATCCTGCGGCAATCAACCCTGCCTCTATCTTTTCGATATATGTACTAAAGGGGGCTTGTAGCGGTGCTCTCGGTTTGGTCCCCATGATCTCTTGATGCCCCATAAAGGTGTCACACCCTTCATGGCCCAGCATTGACTTACCCCAGTTTGCAGCCTGGCTACGTTGCATCACTGAGTTGACGGGATACACCGTATTCAACAATCCAAGCCGTGCCAACGTCGGCAGATGTTTATCTGAAAAATGCTCAATGAGCTTTCTTGCTGTATTGGCACCGTGATCCTGTGGTCGCTCGGCCAGTACATCCGGCATTTCGCCGATACCAAAGCCATCGAGGACGACAACAATAAACCTTGCCATAATCCCTCCCTTACAACTCTCGCCCTTGCGAATCATAGAGTCCGATGATTTTCGGGGTCCCTGTCGATATTCCTGAAACCAGCGCAACATCACTCCTGGTCACAAACACCTGGGAGCGGAAAGCCATAATAACGGGTGTGCCGACGGGACACGTTCCCGCCAACTGGATGTGGTAATCGATGCTGCCATCATCACCTGCCACAAATGGCATGAAGCGTCCGTGTGGATCTGAGCCATCCATTGCCAGTGCGCCACGAATACGTCCACGCCGATAATATCCACCACCATAGCAATAACTATTTCCGTTATGCTGATGAGATATCTCGCTCAAATAAAGCATTGCAATCTTTTCTGGCTGATCCCCATTCTGATTTGATGGAATTGTACCGGTCAAAGCATGTCCCGGTTCGCCATGCGTCCCACCTCGAGAGGCAATTAGCGGTATTGTTTCACAACTAGTTGAAGACGGAACATTGACCTGTGTTATCCGGCAACCCATTCGCTCAGCCTGCTCTTTGGCAATCATCGTTGTCCTGAAATTATGTGTGGCCACGGTCACATCTTTATCTTCATCATAGAGAAAGCTGGGAAAATGAGTGACCCCCGCTATAGCGATATTCGGTAGTGCTGACAATGATTGGATAACCTCATCCAGCTCACTTAGTAAAAATCCAGACTCCTGACTGGGATAAATAATGTCACCATGCTGATAAAACTTGACCATAATCTTTTGAACTACATTCGCATTAACTGCAGCAGATGAAATCTCCTTGGCCTTTTCAATAGAATAAACGGTTATAATCTCTGGTTTGGTGACACTCACCAATTCATGGACTATCCCAGTAGGTGGTTGAACCAAATGCCCAACATGACTAACATTTATTCCCAGACCTGAATAATGGCGTGCTTCTTTGAAATCAACACAGACAATACCATCATAACCTAACTCATCGATCAGCAATTTTGCTAAAACGGGATTGCGTCCAAATTGCTTCGTCATCGCATAGAGTGTGATCCCATACTCATCTGCAGTTTTCTTGATCACCCTCTGCGTATTCCGGCGAAGTTGAACAGCCATTCCGGCCAACGTGAACACCCTGATCCTTAACGCGCTCACGTCACCC
>NZ_JAPDBM010000140.1:0-2556 GCF_027705265.1 Aeromonas sp. QDB11
AGTCGGTTAGAATACCGGCCTGTCACGCCGGGGGTCGCGGGTTCGAGTCCCGTCCGCTCCGCCACTAATTTGAAAGGTCTTCCCAAATGGGAAGGCCTTTTTGCTATACGCGTTTTTAAGTCTTGGTTTTATCATCTTGGACCAAAAATCCCTCACTCCTTGCTGTTTTGTCTATCAATCCCGCCCTTTTCTGGTCGTTCCTCAACCATTTGCCGCTCTGCTATCGGTCAAGACCGGCATCTGTCGGGGGCAGGGTGCTGGTGTGCTTCATGCTCTCCCCTCCTTCATCCGGACATCGTCCCGCTTGGATTAATGTGTGTGCCACAAACAAAGAGGCCTTCCCGTTGGGAAGGCCTCTTTTCTTTATCTATCAGTGATCAGTGATTGCCATCAATCGGTCGATTTATCAGGGCTTCTCTTTGTTGCCAATGCTCAGGCCAAGTTTGATGGAGAGGGCTGCCAGTAGCAGCAGCATCATGATCAGGGAGAAGAAGTTGCTGCCGAGCTCCGGGTATTGCACCTTGAGCAGCGCGGAGTGGCCGAAGGCACCGATAAAGAAGCAGAGCAGGGTACAGATGGGGGTATTACCCACCATGGGTTCATGGCGATAGTGCTGGAACAGCTGATAGGCCGCCAGCCAGAGGGCAATCAGCGGGAAGAAGGAGAAAGGCACCACCGAGTTGGTCAGCACGGCCAGCGAGGCATCGCCACAGATACCAATCAGCATGGCCATGGCGAGCGGTTTTTTCGGGATCATAAGCTGTTCAGGCATGTCGTTCTCCATCCTGTGGTCATGGGTGAGGTGCACGGCGCTTCTGGTTTTGTACCTCGGCGCCCATGGCGATCATCCGCAGTTGGCTAATGGTACGATCGGAGAGTGCCCTGCACTCTTCGCTGGTCATGTCGAGCGCATCGGCACCGGCACTGAATACGATGGTGACCATGGCTTCAGCCTGGATGTAGGCATCTTCCCGTGGCGCTTCGGTGGTGGCTTCCAGATAATCGGTCAGCTCGGCGATGAAGTGCTGGATCTCGCGAGCCACCGCCTGACGAAAGGCGGCCGAGGTGCCGGAGCGTTCCCGCAGCAGTAGCCGGAAAATGTTGGGGTTGTTCTCGACGAACTCCATAAAGGTCTGCACCGAGGTGCTGATGACACTGCCACCACCGGCAATGCGCTGGCGCGCCTGGCGCATCAGTTGGCGCAGGGTCAGGCCACCTTCATCCACCAGAGTCAGCCCCAGCTCTTCCATGTCACGAAAGTGGCGATAGAAGGAGGTGGGCGCAATGCCCGCTTCGCGAGCCACTTCCCGCAGACTGAGGTTGGAGAAACTCCGGTTGGCGCACAGTTGGCTGAATGCAGCATCGATCAATGTACGCCGGGTTTTTTCTTTTTGTTGAGCGCGAATACCCACGAAATCAGTCACCTTCAGCTTATTGAGGCCAAATGATAACCCGAAGGCGCCTCAGGGTCAGGTTTGTATCCTATTTTTTTACCATTGACCCTGAGGAAATCGCCATGGAAAATGGTGAACAGCTGTTCGCTGAAAGGATGCAATGAGATGGCCAGACCCCCGATTATTTTGACCAATACCCTGCTGTTCTCCCTCTCCGGGATAGTGGCGTTGATTGTCGTGCCCTGGTACGGCATGAGCCACGGTTACGATCTCTGGCAGTGGGCCAGTTTCCTGTTGTTGTTCTGCCTGAGTGGTCTCTCCATCACCGCAGGCTATCACCGACTCTGGTCGCACAAGGCCTATAAGGCGCACCCCGCTTTGCAGTGGTTGTTTGCCATCGGCGGCGCGTTGGCGCTGCAGAATTCGGCCCTGCACTGGTCGGCCGATCATCGCCGTCATCATCGCCATGTGGATGACAATGAAAAAGACCCCTATAGCGCGGGGCGCGGCTTCTGGTACTCCCACATCGGCTGGATGTTGCGGGAGCATCAGGGAGATCGCTATGGCGATTACAGCAATGTGCGCGATCTGCAGAACAATACTGTGGTCGCGTTTCAGCATCGTCACTATCTGGTGCTGGTGCTGGCGACCAATCTGGGTTTGCCGCTGCTGCTTGGCCTGTGGCACGGGGATCTGCTCGGCATGCTGCTGCTGGCGGGCGTGCTGCGGATGGTGATGACTCACCACACCACCTTCTTCATCAACTCGCTGGCCCATATCTGGGGCAGTCAGCCCTATACCGACCGCAATACCGCTCGCGATAACGGCATCCTGGCCTTTTTCACCTTTGGCGAGGGGTACCACAACTTTCACCACCTGTTCGAGAATGATTACCGCAACGGTATTCACTGGTGGCAGTTCGATCCGACCAAGTGGTTAATCCGGCTTGCCTCCTGGTGCGGTCTGGCGGGGGATCTCAGATCCTCGCCGGAGGAGCGTATCGAGCAGGCCCGGCTGCAGATGCAGCTGAAGCGGGCGCAAGCCAGATTGCGCAAGCAGGAGGATCGCGAACTGTGGCAGGCGCTGCTCATGTACAGAACCTTAAGCGGCAAGCGAATTAATAATACCGTCTAACGTGTTGTTTTGCTTGGATTTTCTCTGC
>NZ_JAPDBM010000141.1:0-2453 GCF_027705265.1 Aeromonas sp. QDB11
TTCGACACTCTTTATCCGCCCCCGGTCTTCACATTTAGATTATTCAGATTAGGCGACAACTATTCTGACACCGGGGGTATGTGGCGTGCTCTTGAGATCAAGTGCTGTCAGTCAATGGTTAGATAAAAAATGGTTTTCAGGTGAGAACCACACCTACACAATCAGTATTTGAAAATCATGGAATTTTGATATATGAACTATATTTTCGCCTTAAATCATCAATATCTTTTTTTGCTTTCCTTTCTTTTTCCTCTAGTGCTTTTATCTCATTTGATTTTTCTTTCAACAACTGCTCAAACATTACTTTAGCCTACTCTCTTGATTTAATATCCACGATGTTTGCCAAGTCTTTAGATCTTTCTGTTAGAGCATCTTCTCGTTCTTGTAATGAGATGAGGCTATCATTTAGATTTTTCTGTATTAGATCTAAGGAAGATGAACGCCTGCATATTTCGGCTTCACCAGCATCAAGTTGAGCCTCTTTGGCTTTAATTGTTCTATTTATATCATCAACCTGTAAATAAAACTCAGCCTTAAGTTCATCTAAATTAAGAAGGTCGCTTAGTAAAGCTTGCTTTTTATCAATTTCATCTTGTATATGATAGAGACGGTCTTTCAATTCCATTTCAAAGATTCTGTATTGGTCTTCCAATAGGATTATCTTTTCCTGCGCCTCTAAAATGGACGACTCTTTTTCTTTCCTGATTACCCATGACCCTCAGCCAGCTTCAAGAGCCGATATGGCATCGGAGGGCTTGCCACGACTGCATGCCCCAATTCTACCAACATGCTATTGAGGTCAAAACGATGATTAAACCGGAAGCAGTATTCCGCAAGATGCCTTGGTAAATGCTTCGCTCCGAGCGTATGGCAACCGCGATTCTCACTATTCAAGCCAAATTAAATCTTTTTATGCGATACATACACGATTTCTACCTTCGTTTTTTGCATGATATAAAGCACTATCCGCTTCTAGTAGTAATGTTTCTTCAGTCTTTATATGTGAGGTATTATCTGAACAGGCAATACCAAAGCTCATGGTGACAGAAAAATTGCCTTCATTCCTTTCAAACTTTAGATCAGAAATTGCTTGACGGATACGCTCTATAATTAACAGAGCATCTGTGGCATTGGTTTCACCCAGTATAATTAAAAACTCCTCACCACCATAACGCCCAACACAATCATGACTCCTTAAGTGGTTAGTTAAACTTTTACTGACCTCCTTCAGCGCTGTATCACCAGCAACATGACCATATGTGTCGTTGACATGTTTGAAATGATCTATATCAGCAAGTATTACAGTAGTAGGCTGTTTTTTTCTTGTGTCTTTTTCGATGGTGTTTTTTAGGAATTCCATTATAGCGCCCCGATGAAAAACACCAGTAAGTGCATCCCGAGAAGACTGCTCTTTGAGTTGCGCCAATGCATTTACCAACTGATTGTTTATGTCATAGATGCGTTGATAAAGACGGCTTTTTTCGACTAAAAATGATATTTGCCTTGCAAGGTTAATAAATATTTTTTGGTGGGCATCAATGTATGTGTTTTTTTCTTTGCTAGAGAAGAAAATGAAACCGATAGGCTTACCATCTGCAATGAGCGGGCAGGTTAAACTTGATTGAATGCCTTCAGCAACTATTAATTTAGTTGATAATGAGTTAGGGTTTTCAGCTAAATATAGTTGCAGGTCGTTAAGAATGCGGGGTTGTTGCGAGGTTAGTATCCCCTCTAAACTACTACCACTTAAAAAAGCAGTATATCCATTTTTGATCATTACTTTTTCTGGGTAATTGCTTTTTGTCCAATGAGCGAAAACCCGCTCATAATCATCAGATATTAATGCGCAGCCGATCCTATCGTAAGGTATTATTTCATGAAATGTGTCATATATGCGATTTAAAACCTCATCAAGAACACTGCCTTTACTGATTTCAGTGGATATTTCTTGAATTTTATTAAACCCATCAAGTCGGGCATCAAGCCAGGCAGCCAACTGAACAAGATCAGATTCAAAATCGAGAATGGATTCTATGTTGGTATCCTTCGGGAAAGATAAGGAACATTTGCCTTGTTTAATTTTTTTTATGGCTTCTCTGTATGAAGCTAACCGTTGAACTGATAGTGTTACATCGTTCATATCTTGTCCTTATCGGTACTGCGTTGACTTTTTGTAGCATAACGTCTGTTTAATCGATGATGCGAATAATACCTTGAGATCGTGATCTCCATCTAGATCTCTATCGCAGCGTGACATAATGGGTCATCAAATCATCTTCGCCGACAGTAAATTCAGCAGCAAGCGCCATCAGACCCGTAAAGCGATTTTTGCCCCTTCATGATCCCAGAAAAAGATCGTGAATTTAATCAATTAGCTACCTGATTACCCATGACCCTCAGCCAGCTTCAAGAGCCGATATGGCATCGGAGGGCTTGCCACGACTGCATGCCCC
>NZ_JAPDBM010000142.1:0-2416 GCF_027705265.1 Aeromonas sp. QDB11
AGCCGGCTGGAATGACGACTATCGGGCTCAGTTATTCTTTGGTTAAAATATCAACAAAGTGTGCTCCCGCCCTGCACCTACGACAAAGCCGCACATTTCACCATCCTCGCTGCGAGCTTCTGCGACCATTCCATTTTTATTCCACTTAAACTGCCATGAAAGGTCTGCACCTTTGGTTCTACCAGCTAACTGCAAAGGATATTGAAGTGTTTTTACCTTCACTAGCATTGGAGGAAGCGTTAGTGGTGTTGGCTTACCAATCAGAGTTTTAGATAATGCATTGGCACCGAGAACAATTGGCTGCAAAAAGGGTCGCAATTCACCTTTCCACTCAACGCAATCACCAAGAGCATAAATGTGCTCACTCGATGTTCTCAGGTAATCATCTACTACAATTCCGCGTTTAACAGCCAGTCCTGCATTCATCGCTAAGGATAGATTCGGTTGTAGACCTATAGCTGAAATGACAAGATCCTGTTCACTGAAACTGCTGTCAGTGAGCTCTATCATAAAGGATTCGTTGGCATCTCTTCTTTGTATCGACTTGATACCTCGGGAAGGTGCGAATAAGTACCCTATGTGCCAAAACTAAAAAGTTTAGCCATTTAATATCAATAATTTAGAATGGTGTGTTTTTGTGCCAAGTGACTTGTTAGCACCTTCCTTAGCACCTCCTTTGAGCTGGGTTAGTTTTATGTTCTTGCGGCGATTAATTTTCCTAAACTCACTCTCAAAATCAATTAACTCAATACGAAATAGGGCTGCTATGTGTATTTTTGAGCAGGCATGCTTCTTTGAGCTCAACGGGAACCGCCGGTTTCCAGGCACTATGTCACGGCAGCAGGCTCGCCGTTCTGTAGGGCTAAGGATAAATATACTGTCTGAATTCATTTCACCATCCGGCAGTACTTTCCCTGATGCCCTATCTTTGAATAACTGAGTGGCCATCATTAGTTTTTTATTATATTCCTCATCCATAAAACACCCTGCAATCTATTTCAGCAACAGGCTATCAGGCTTATTAAGATGATTCAACAGATAATTGAAGATGAACCTAATAATAATTTTTCTAATATTTTCATATATACCTGCACGCGGTATTAATCTCCGCATTATGGACTACTCTCTTGCCGACTGACGTTGATGTTATTGCAATGAAATAGGTAGGTAGGCTTGAACTAATGGAATAGATGCCGCATGCAATTGCATGCGGCAACGCACGCTGGCTAACCTTTAACTTAAGGTGCTACCGACTATGCTGTGCCTGCATAAAGTCGATTATTGAGCCACCTGCGGCGCTATAACAACACCTCAACGGGTAGGTCCGCAAAATGCATAGGAGAAAGATATTTGTGTGCTTGACGATTGCTGCTGACAAAATAGCTTTTATCGAGCATGCTTGATGACACTACATGAAGTAGTTGAAATGAAACTTAGAATAGTCAATCTCTCTTAAATACCTTATAAAATCCTTTCACATCAAATAATTCGCTATAATATAAAAGCTCCCACTCAGGGTTGTTTTGTAGTTTCTGTGAGAATACCTCGTTAGTCACGCATGAGATACAGACGCACTCAACACTAGGCTCAGCACCTAGTGCATTAACTAATTTTGTGAAAAATCCACACCCCTGCCATTCATATGGTATTCCGATCAACTCTATTGATGGACACGCCCTGAATCCATCCCTAAACCGTGGGTATTTTTTCATTATAAAATCAGGGAGTGTTGGTGGCACTCGGATCTCCAAGGTGATCCCCCCTTCTGAGTAATACAACGGTCTGACTGGATAGCCGACCGAACGAAACATCACAATAAAAGCATTGACAAGTGCATCAACGGCTTTATCCATGAGTTCTTCATCCGTCATTTGAACATCCATAAGATTTCTCCGCAGTAGGACGCTAGTGAATTACGAGGAATGAGCCCACGGTAAACCGAGAGACTGCCATCTGTCAAGCGACATAAATGGATCATGCCATTGATTTTTAAGGAGTTTTTTATTGAAAAAATAATTGTACAAATTTCACTCTTGGTTGTTTTTTGCTCTTTTTGAGTGTTGGCTGAACGACATTTAACCTATAACATGCCCATAAACAGAATGGATGTGGATGGGATGGTAAATATCGCTAATGCGGTAGTCATTACATGTGGATAATATGCTCGCAGAGCAATATAAATAAAAACATTTTTGCCGTTCGATTTAATAGACACGAGGCTTAAACAGAACATAAACAGACGAATTCCTGCATATAGAATGACATCAATGCTTGAATGACATGTTCTAGTTGTTTTCAATGTGATTCATATTTTATTTTGAAAACAAAGGCTCAATTGTTTACCTGATTACCCATGACCCTCAGCCAGCTTCAAGAGCCGATATGGCATCGGAGGGCTTGCCACGACTGCATGCCC
>NZ_JAPDBM010000143.1:0-2349 GCF_027705265.1 Aeromonas sp. QDB11
AGGGGTTCCGCGCACATTTCCCCGAAAAGTGCCACCTGACGTCTAAGAAACCATTATTATCATGACATTAACCTATATGTCAAGACCCGGCTGGTTATACACGCGTTTCCTGAACAATTCAGGGCGTTTTTCATGCCATTCCTTGAGCGCCTGAACGGGTGTTTTGTGTTGGAGCGCGCGTTGCGGAATGCTGTGGTTGTAGATCTTGACGTAATTGCGCAGCGTCGATTCCAGTTCGGCAGCTGAACCAAAACGGGTCTGGTTGACGATGTCGCTGATACGACCGTTGAAGCGCTCCACCATGCCGTTGGTCTGCGGATGACGAGGCGGGATGAGCCGGTGCTCGATGCCGAGCTGCTTGCACAGGCGGTCGAACACGTGTGTGCCGCTGGGTTCCTTCTTCTTGCCGCCAGCCGTGAAGCGGTCGGTGAACTGGCTGCCGTTGTCGGTCAGAAGCTTGACGATCTTGACGGGACAGGCTTGCTGGACTTTGTTGAGGAAGTCGCCACTGCTGCCATCGGTCTGGTCGGCATAGAGCTCGATGAAGACCCAGCGCGTAGCACGGTCGATGGCAACGAAGAGATAGCGCCTTGCCGTCTCGTCGGGCATCTGCGGCAGGTACTTGATGTCGATGTGCACAAAGCCCGGCTCGTAGTCCTTGAAGGTCTTTTTCGTGGCGGGCGCAGTGCCTTCCTGCTCGACCAGGTTACGTAGATCCGAGACACCGTGGCGGCGCAGGCAACGTCCCAGGCCGGCACGCGAGACGGCTGGATTGATGAACTCGCGCGTGACCGCCAGCAGGTCGTCCGTGGGCAGCAGCAACGTCTTGCGCAGCTCCACCACGATGAGCTCCTGCTCGGGCGTGAGCGTCGTGTACATCTTGTTCGGCGCATGCGACTTGTCTTCAGGAGACTCGCGGTTTTGCCACTTTCGGATGGTTTGGCGGGTGACGTTGTACATCCTGGCCAGTTCGGCCTGCGGGAGCGTCGAGTTCCTGATTTCCTCACGGATCAGGTGGGTAGTACGGGCTTGGCTGTGCAGTGCCTGGGTCATCGAGTTGCCAGTGAAGAGTCGGATTGGAACAGTGTACGCAAAACGTGTCTGGCCTTGAAGAGCGGCCAGCTACGCATGGGTACATGATCCCACGAGTCCAGACACCTATAAAAATAGGCGTATCACGAGGCCCTTTCGTCTTCAAGAATTTTATAAACCGTGGAGCGGGCAATACTGAGCTGATGAGCAATTTCCGTTGCACCAGTGCCCTTCTGATGAAGCGTCAGCACGACGTTCCTGTCCACGGTACGCCTGCGGCCAAATTTGATTCCTTTCAGCTTTGCTTCCTGTCGGCCCTCATTCGTGCGCTCTAGGATCCTCCGGCGTTCAGCTTGTGCCACAGCCGACAGGATGGTGACCACCATTTGCCCCATATCACCGTCGGTACTGATCCCGTCGTCAATAAACCGAACCGCGACACCCTGAGCATCAAACTCTTTTATCAGTTGGATCATGTCGGCGGTGTCGCGGCCAAGACGGTCGAGCTTCTTCACCAGAATGACATCACCTTCCTCCACCTTCATCCTCAGCAAATCCAGCCCTTCCCGATCTGTTGAACTGCCGGATGCCTTGTCGGTAAAGATGCGGTTAGCTTTTACCCCTGCATCTTTGAGCGCTCTGATCTGAATATCGAGGGACTGCTGGCTGGTTGAGACCCGCGCATAACCAAAAATTCGCATAAAATGTACCTTAAATCGAATATCAGACACGATGTGTCTATTATGCCAAAATGACGATTTAATGGACACTCAAACGAAGCCGTTTTACTATGTCTGATAATTTATAACATTTCGGACGGTTGCAAAAATGTTACTAAATGCCCGTCAGGCAGGGAGGCCGATATGCCCGTTGACTTTCTGACCACTGAGCAGACTGAAAGCTATGGCAGATTCACCGGTGAACCGGATGAGCTTCAGCTGGCACGATATTTTCATCTTGATGAAGCAGACAAGGAATTTATCGGAAAAAGCAGAGGTGATCACAACCGTCTGGGCATTGCCCTGCAAATTGGATGTGTCCGTTTTCTGGGCACCTTCCTCACCGATATGAATCATATTCCTTCCGGCGTCCGGCATTTTACCGCCAGACAGCTCGGGATTCGTGATATCACCGTTCTTGCAGAATACGGTCAGAGGGAAAATACCCGCCGTGAGCATGCAGCGCTGATACGTCAGCACTATCAGTATCGTGAATTTGCCTGGCCCTGGACATTTCGCCTTCATGTACAGAACCTTAAGCGGCAAGCGAATTAATAATACCGTCTAACGTGTTGTTTTGCTTGGATTTTCTCTGCCT
>NZ_JAPDBM010000144.1:0-2308 GCF_027705265.1 Aeromonas sp. QDB11
CGGGGTGACGTGAGCGCGTTAAGGATCAGGGTGTTCACGTTGGCCGGAATGGCTGTTCAACTTCGCCGGAATACGCACCCCTGGCTTCGGTCGCTTCTTTGACCCGCCGTTCGGCATTTACCTTGTCAGTCGCAGACCCGCCTTCACGCTCGATGCGTTTGAGCATCTGGCGACACTCCCGCACAGCTTCACTCGCCAGCTTGTAACGTTTGGTGAACCGCTCGACTGCCGGTTTGATATAACCGGGCAAGGCTTCGGCCCCACGCTTGGGATCGAAATAGGCATCACTAAACGCCTCCACCTCGCTCCAGGTAAAGATCCCCGTTGCTTTCAGCTTGTGGAACAGGTCATAGACCAGATTGGGATCGGAGACGGTATCGAGGGTGGCTGTCTCAAAATATTTTTGGAACTCCTCCAGCACATCCTGCGGATCATTCACGAAATCGAGCACAAAGGTGCTCTCCTTGCCTGGATAGGTGCGGTTGAGGCGAGAAAGGGTCTGGATGCAATCCACTCCTGTCAGCTTCTTGTCCACATACATGGCACACAGCTTGGGCTGATCGAAACCGGTCTGAAACTTGTTGGCCACCAGCATCACCTGATAGTCCTGGGTATCGAATGCCTTACGCATGTCCCGCCCATTAAGCTCGGGGTTCATGTTCCGCTCGTTAAAGCTCTGCCCTTCCTCTTCGATGTCGCCAGAGAACGCCACCATGGCACGAATAGCACCATAGCCTTGCTCTGTTACATACTTATCGAACGCCAGCTTGTAGCGAACAGCCTCCAGCCGGCTCGACGTCACAACCATTGCCTTGGCCTGCCCTCCCAGGAGATTGGCCACGTTGGTGCGGAAATGCTCAACGATGATCACCACTTTCTGGCCGATATTGTGCGGGTGTAGCCGCACCCACTTGGAAAGCCTGATGCGAGCCTTCTTGGCATCCACTTCCTGCTCTTCACCACCAGCAGCGGCCTCTTCGGCCTTCATGGCGAGTTTGTAGGCAAGCTTGTAATTGGTGTAGTTCTTTAGCACGTCGAGGATAAAACCCTCCTCGATCGCCTGACGCATGGAGTAAACATGAAATGGCTTGGGCTTGTTATCCGGGCCAAGCGGCATCGCCGGGTTCGCTGGGCGGCCAAACAGCTCCAGCGTTTTACCCTTCGGGGTTGCCGTAAAGGCGAAATAGCTGATGTTCTGGCTGCCGCCACGAGCGGCCAGCGTCATGTTCATCACATCTTCGCCGCTGAGTTCCTCTTCCCCATCTAACTGCTCGGCCATCAAGACTTCACGCAACTGACGAGCCGTGCTGCCGGTCTGGCTTGAATGCGCCTCATCAGCAACCACCGCAAAGCGAGAGCCTTTCAGTGTGGTCGATTCCTGAATGGCCTTGAGTACGTGCGGGAAGGTTTGAATGGTGACGATGATGATGGGCGTGCCACTGGCCAGTGCCTCGGTCAGTTGTGCCGACTTGGAGCCATCTCCCTCTTCCCGGTTGATGCGACTCACCACCCCATCAGCATGGTCAAACTGGGCAATAGTCTCTTGCAACTGGCTGTCGAGCACCGTTCTATCGGTAATCACAATCACCGAATTGAACAACTTCTCCCCTTTATCCAGGTAGAGCGAGGCCAGCTGATGGGTCAGCCAGGCAATGGAGTTGGATTTGCCAGACCCTGCCGAGTGCTGGATCAGGTACTTCTGACCAGCCCCCTCCTGTCCCACCGTGGCCAACAAATTCTGAACCACTTTCCACTGGTGATAGCGAGGAAAGATCATCGTCTCTTTCTTCTTCTGCCGCCCCAGCTCATCCTCTTCCACCTTGACCTCAAGGTGCAGATAGCGACTCAGTATCCGCAGGAAGTTATCCGGTTGCAGGATCTCTTGCCACAGATAACCGGTAGCAATGCCCTCCTCACCATTCACTGGCAAGGGCTGATCATTGCCCGCCCCACCCTCACGGGTGCCCTGGTTGAATGGCAGGAAGAAAGTCGAGTCGCCCGCCAGTTTAGTGGTCATCGCCACCTCGAACTGATTCACTGCAAAGTGCACCAGCGCCCCGCGGCGAAAACTCAGTAGTGGCTCATCACGCCCATTGGTCTTGGGCAGACGATCTTCCCGATACTGTTTCTTGGCATTCTCCAGCGACTGCTTGAAGCAAGATTTGAGCTCCAGTGTCGCTACCGGGATGCCGTTCAAAAAGAGGGTCAGATCGATACGGCCATCATAACCATCAGGGCGGGAGCACACTTTGTTGATATTTTAACCAAAGAATAACTGAGCCCGATAGTCGTCATTCCAGCCGGCTCT
>NZ_JAPDBM010000145.1:0-2158 GCF_027705265.1 Aeromonas sp. QDB11
TTGAGTGATCGGCATGGATGTTATTACGTGATCGGCATGAATGTTATTGAGCGATCGCCATGCGTGGGAATATGCAGCTGCGACGTGCTGGCGACGGACTTGGGCACGCCCAGGCATCCAGCGCCACGGCACGCACTCGGCTGGGTTGTACACATCATAAGCCCCCTGACCTTGCCAGACACTGCCAGCGGGCTTGGTGTTTAGTCCCGGCATGAGGCGGAGGCGTTCCTTGAGGTGCTTACGGCATAGAAGCCCCTTGGCCTCTGCTTCGGTCGGGGTGAGGTGTTTTCGGGTTTTGGGCATACGCCCCCCTTGTTGGTGTCTCAGTCCCGGCGGTAGTGGGCGACGATTCAGACGCTCGAAAGTATGAGACTTTATTTTCACGATTCAGGCCGCGCCCAATGCCACGCGATCCTTTCAGAATGACACTTTACCCGCCTGCCAAGCCTGAGTCTTTCAAAACAGTCCTGAAAATTGGCGTAGCTTAGGATGGGACTTTATTTGCATCCCACAGCTTCGCTGTCTGCGGCCTCTCTCGCCCACCATGCAGGCCGGGCGGCTGCGGATGACAGCGCCCCCACGGCCCACAATGCAAGCTCCTGATCGCCCAGGTTCGCAGCCTGCACGATCACCGCCCCAAGCTGCCGCAACTCATCGGACAGCGCCTGAAATTCTGCGGCGCTTGGCATCACTCGCCCCCCTTCCCTTTCGGTGCCTTCGTGGCCTTCTCGGCGGCCTCGGCTTTGTCCTGCTGCCGTTGCAGCGCCTCAAGCTGCCCGGTAAGTCGTGCGGCCTGCTCGCGGGCCTCTGCTGCCACCTTGCGAGCCTCGTCACGCTCGGCCTGCGTCTGCCGGGTTTCCTGCGCTGCTGCGGCGCGGGCGGTGTCGTGGGCCTGTGCAGCCTTGGCGGCCTGCTGCTCGATCTGCTCGGCGCGGGCCTCTGCGCGGCTCACACGGTCGGCGCACGCCTCCAGCTTGGCGGCCAGCACGGCGGCCTGTTGTTCGGTGGCGGTGCGGCCCTGCTGTGCCTCGGCCAGTGCGGCGCGTAGGCGCTCAAGCTCGGCGGCCTGCTCGCTCACGCGCTCGGCCTGCGCCTCGATCTTGTGCCGGGCGGTTGCCACCTCCAGCCGGGCAGACTCTGCCGCCTGCTGCTCGCGCTCGATGCGCTGCTGCGCCTCGGCCAAGTCGGCGGCCTGCTGGGCGGCTTTGCCTGCCAGCGTGTCGCGCTCAGTGGTCAGCACGGCCACCTGCTCGGCCAGCTCGTCGCGTTCGCCTTCCAGCACCTCGCCAGCGGCGGCCAGTTCGGCGGCCTCCGCCTGCGCCTGCACCAGACGGCCCTCGATCTCGCCGCGTGCCCGCGATGCGGCCCGCTCGATCTCGGCGGCAATGGCAGCGGTCAGCGCCTGCGGCAGTTCCGGCGCAGCGGCTGCGGCCACCGGGCGGGCCTCGCGCCACGCGGTCAAGTGCTTGTGAATAGTGTTCGGGCTGCCGGTGTCGCCCAGCTTCTCCCGCACCGCCCGGATGGTCGGCTGCTGACCCTCGCCTGCCAGCGCATCAGCGACGGCGGCGACCTGCTCAAAAGTGATGCCCTGACGTGCCATGATCGTTGCTCCTTTCGTACCATATCAGCGTAAATCGTACCAATACAGATATGATACGCAATACAGATACGATATGCGAGCGGTTTTCGTAACGTACCGCTGCCCGGTCGGCTGCTCGTTTTTGGTGAAACACCGTGCTGACGCCTCGCCTTCGGCTCGTTGTCGGCCAGAAACGGGCCTACAGCGCGTTTTGAGAGGGTAAGAAAGGGGGCAGGACGAAGGGCGAAGACCGCTACCCTGCCCCCAGAGCCTCACGGCGGCGAGTGGCCTCCGGCGGCCCTGCCGGGGGCATCTTGCAAACACGATCAAGGCGACAGCCGTTTGACCGCATCCACAAATGACAATCTGAACAGGTGCATGGTCAGGTCGATGGCACCGCCGCCCTGCTCTTTCCGCGTGTCGTACCACTTCGGCCCGGTCGCCAGTAGCTCAACACCGCCGCCACCAATGGACACATTCAGCCGCACCGTAGCTTTGTCCTTGGGGTTTGGGGAGCAATGGAACCAAAAACCAACGTAAGCTCTGAATCCCACCGTAAAGGGGCTTTCCGATCTCCAG
>NZ_JAPDBM010000146.1:0-2139 GCF_027705265.1 Aeromonas sp. QDB11
ATGGGTTGTCGCCGGTAGAGTTTGAAAGGCAGTTTATTTTTCAGCAACAAAGTGTCTAGAAAACCAGGGGCGATTCAGTTATATGTAGTTATTTATGATGGAGACTAACGTTTTAGCTAGCTGTTTTTTGTTTGCAGATACTTTTATGTGATTTTTTGAACCATTTTTAGGATAAAAAACAATTTCATGATCTTCATTATCATATTTGACAGAGGAAAGATTGTTGAGTGGTAATTCAAAAGTTCCACCATCATCACCATAAATATAGCTATCAGTTATTGCAAAGCCTTGAATAAAGCCAAGGAATGAAGAATATTCATAAATAAAAACAAAGTCAGTCGCGCTATTTGCGTGCGAGTTATACTTAGCAACATATTTATTTGATGCTGTTTTTACGGCTTTATTAAAGCGGGCACTACTGACAGAATGGAATCATCATTATCTGTTATGTCGAATCTGTATTCAAGTAATGCATCAGATAAAGATTTCATAATATATAAACCTCAACAATAAGATAGGTGGTTAGCATCAAGATACCGCCATATGTATCTTGATGCTTTATTTTTACTAACTCTCTATAAAAG
Organism: Aeromonas sp. QDB11; assembly: GCF_027705265.1. NCBI lineage: Bacteria > Pseudomonadati > Pseudomonadota > Gammaproteobacteria > Aeromonadales > Aeromonadaceae > Aeromonas > Aeromonas sp. QDB11. The sequence continues at coordinate 585 of NZ_JAPDBM010000146.1, forward strand.
CGTTTTGATCTCGTCAGGAGAACGATAGCCCCGATTAAAAAGCTCTTTTAAAACTAATGCTTTTGTTACTGGCCCAGCAGATTGTTGACCTGTAGCAACCTTGGCAAGTTCACGATCACTCATGGCAAATACAGTCGCATCTGTTTCATCGTAAGTATCGCTCGCTGCTTGTGCTGCTTTGTCAGCAAGTTTACCCACAGTACTCCAAAAACTCATAATAACTACCTCTGCTACCAGTCAATCGACTTTACAGTTGGGTCCTTTAACGCAGATATTGCTTCTTTGGCCTGTGCTAGCGGGGATTCTTTGGCGATGGCAACAATGCTGGACATTGCTTCACCTACAATGTCCATATTGCCCATATCAATCCCCTTATCTAGGGCCGAAAAAAGGCCTTCGATCTGCACAGCGCGTTCTTTAAAGGACTCTTTCAAATAATCTTCGAGAATCTCTTTTTGAGCCTGGATCTTGCTAATTTCGACATCGCGCCAAGCAGAAATAGCTTGCCGCTTGGTTTTTTCTATCGCAACAGTCTGTTTGTACTCAGCATATGCCGATTGTATAGATTGAAATGCATCAATGGCCATGCTAGGCGGTATTGATTTAACCGGTACTTTGGTTATCAAATTTCCTACCTTGGAAAGTGTCTTGCTCATTCTTCACCTGAATATACTAATAAGCCAGAGTAGGTAGATTTCAAATTACCAATCAGTTTCTCATTTTTGTCTATCAATGGCACGTCTATCAATTGCTTGAGGGATTTACCCATGAGAAACATCATATCTATGGATTTATTATCATCCAGATTTTCTGTCTTAACTTTCTCGAATCGTTCGACAGCTGCATGAATAACTGCTGTTATTTCTGCGGCATGTGAACGTAGCCCCTTCAAATACACTTTTGATGTATCTATCTCGGCTATTTGGGTATCGATTTTGGCGGCGTAGCTCCGGGCTTCGGTTACCGCTTCTTCGGCCTTGCTGGCCATCATAAAACCACCGATGGCCAATGCCGGGCCCAGTACAATACCGCCCAATGCCAAGGTGCCACCAGCAACGCCAAATCCTCCTGCCGCAAGTGAACCACCACCCAACCATGCCAGGGTGGCACTCTGGGCTGCTGCACCAGACAAGGTGGCGATGGCTGTTCCTGTTGATGCTGATGCCAGCATGCCAACAGAGCCGTAGGCGGCCAAGCCAGCCAAGGCTCCTGCAGCAGCGGATGAACCCATGTTTTTGTTGAGATCAAGACCGACTTCAACCAAACGAGCCATATCTTTTAATTCAACGGGGCTAATGGCCTCTTCAAACTCCTTGAGTCTGGCGGAACCGCCTTTTTGTAGGCGTTTTTGAAAGTCGATAAGATACTTAAATTGATTTAAAAGAATCTCAGCTTTGACTTTTCCTAACGTTTTAAGAGCCTGATTTGTCTCTTCCCGTGAGGATTCCAGAGAGGATACTGCATTGCCATGGCGCTTACAGGGCGGGAGCACACTTTGTTGATATTTTAACCAAAGAATAACTGAGCCCGATAGTCGTCATTCCAGCCGGCTCTT
>NZ_JAPDBM010000147.1:0-2117 GCF_027705265.1 Aeromonas sp. QDB11
GCGATTAAATCAGATCACAAACGAAGCCTTTTTTCTATCTATTTCAATTGGTTGTAGCTAAAGATCCTGTACATGAGTGCTAAATAGCACTGCGGCTCAAAAAGATGATCTCATTTCATTTTTTGATGTTTTAAGCGTCGTCAATATAGACAGGTACAAACTTCTAGTTTCCAACATAAAAAAAGGCATGGAGCCAAAAAGTATATCGCGATAAAAATTTAGAGAAAAAACAATACAGTATTAACATGAGCAAAGACATAGGCGATATTCTTGACGAACTAAGCCAAGTAGAAAACAAAAATAAAAATGCTATCATAGAAGAATTGATTAGAGAAGCATACGCAAAACAGTGTTCAATATAAATAAAATGGACTAAATGATAAAATCATTTAGTCCATCACTCAACATTATCATAGCCACTTACTTTCTATTAAAACTCAACTTCACAACGTTATTGAATACTGTTTCAGCAACAGGCTCTTGCATCACCTCATCAGCTACCAGTCTCCCCCAATTAATCCAGACAAGTCGGGTTTTCTCGGCATGACGTGAGCGGTGATAAGTTCTAATAAGTTTGTTAATGGGTGTGTGATTCAAGCAAAGCTCAATTACCCTTTCCTCAGTATCCAGTCTTTCCGCCCAGTTAGTTGCAGCACTTCGACGTAAATCATGAATAGTAAATGGCTCCATATCAGATAGAGAGCGAGCAATGAATCGTCTTAGTGCTCGTGTAATTGAATCGACTAATATTGGCTCTATTTCATCTGTTTTTGGCCGATCTGATTCAAATACAAAATCACCATTGGAATACTGTCCCTGAACTTCAATTACTGATCTTGCTTGAGGAGAAATAAAGACTGTATGAGCTCTACCATTTTTCGTTTCTGGAATGGTCCATATATCATCTTTGATCTGTGAAAAACGCATATTGGCGACTTCACTACGCCGACATCCGGTCAGTATCAATAGCTTGATCGCATTCGCTGCAGGCAGAGAAATAGTGGCATGGCGAGAAACGCCCCGTCCCCCAGCTGCCAGGCTGCCACCGCTCCCCAAGTCCTCATCAATGGCCTTCCATAACCTGCGCAATTCGGGGACTGTCAGCCATCGCTCTCTTGGCGAACCGGCACTGGCACCAAAATCTTTTGGGCGTAACAGTCTCGCAGGGTTGGCCTCGATCAGACAGTGCACCACCGCATAATCCAACATCTGGTTCAGCGTTCCCAACCCTTTACGGGTTTCGTCTTTTGTTGCGCGCCTGGTTATCTCTAACGCTTGTGCCAAGTGGGCACGAGTCAGATCGATTAAGCGAATATTGCCCAGGGTTTTCTTGAGATGACGATTCCAACGATCCTGATGACATTGGAGGGTTTTGGGTTTGACGACCTGAGCAACACGTTGCGCATCGAGCCATCGTCCGAGTAACTCATCCATCGTCAGAGCCGTTTCATTTTTAGCCTTTTCTTGTGCCGCAAACTTGGTGGGGTCAATGCCCCGCTTCACAAGCTGCACGGCTTTCCCATGCTCCTCTCTAGCTTTAGCCAGAGTCAGGGCAGGATAACTCCCCAGCAACAATTCGCCTTCACTACCACCAATCTTGAAGCGATATACAAAACGCTTGAGGCCACTTTCACGGATTTCTATCTTGAGCCCACCACCATGCTTCGATTGAATCGCATAGCGCTTCACTTTAACCCCTTCAACTGGCTTGAGTGACGAGACCTCCAAGTCTTTACTTATCGCCATCCGTACCCCTCCTCGTACCCCTCCAACGCAGTGCATTGGAGTGAGACTTCATGAAACCACTGGATACAAACATATTAAGTAACATGCTGTTTTTAATCAAAATAAAATCTCATATAAAACCAACTGATTCTATATGAAACTAATAACATCTAGACTCCTAAGGGACAGGCCACTGGTTCGACTCCAGTCGGGAGCGCCATATAAAACAAGGGGTTAGCATCATCATGATGCTAACCCCTTGGTCGTTTTTGGCCTGGGGTACCACACGGGGTACCACAGCGCGCATTCCATAGCTAACCTGAACTCGGGATAAAAAACGGCGTAAAAAATGAACTCAATGCCCGTTCCAAGATCTGATCCTGCAGTGACAA
>NZ_JAPDBM010000148.1:0-2005 GCF_027705265.1 Aeromonas sp. QDB11
ACAGTTTTGGGAAAAACGAGGATAACGCTTTTCAGTATCTCGACAGGGATAACTTACTTTACCATCGGTTATCCCTTTTAGCCGCACAAATTTTAGCCATGGCTTTTCAGGAAGTCAGGGCTATCAGAATGGCCTTAGAAAGCCTAGTCAAAGAGCTGTCACGAGAACACCGTTAGCTTAGCGTACGATTTTTTCCGAATTCTGCGGTTCCCCCTCCAGGCACCTTGAACTCCGAACAGAAAACAAGGTACCTATTGTGACACCCAACCGGCCAAGATAATTGTCGTCAACCGGTCATCCTAATTGTCGCCGAACAGAGGGTGAGGGCGCATGTTGTCAGCTTACTTTCCACAGCAAACGGTTTTACTCCATGAACTGTAAGGTTATTAACATCATCGGACCCTTTTGTTTGCTTCCGTCATCAGAAGATTAAAAAGAGCCCGAGCAGCAGGTCCTGTCTCCTCGCCCTTAGGTAGGGTTAGATGAAGGGGAACCTGGTAGTCAAATCCCTCCTGAATATCAAGGTTAACAATCTCAGGATTATTGATTTTATTAATAAGGTGTTCAGGAATTCGGCAAAATCCCAAACCTGAAATCACTGCGTCAATTGCATAATCAAAATTGTCCACCGTTAATCTGCGTTGTGTTTTCAGCCAGCCAACATTTTCCCCCTGAAAGTTTTCGTCGCGACCTAAGTCTCTCAGAACAATTTGAGTTGTATTTACCAATTCATTTACATTGATATTCTTTTGCCTGGAAAGTGGGTGCCTGGAAGAAATTACCGGCAACATCTTTACATGGCCAAAGAAAGATGATGGGTGATTTTCAACAGGTAGGTTAATAATGGCAATATCAGATATTTTTTCTTTAACGTATTTTCGGGTAGAGCTAAGCGAGGTTTCGCGCAAAGTAACAGATGTTAATTCATTATTAGAACAGAATGTTGTCAAGGGACCATAAATCCAGTTGCGATCACAAAGATGATCCACTGAGACTGTGAGATTGGACTCGTATCTTTCGGAAAGGAGATGACTCTGTTTTTCTAATTGCCGGGCTATTTCAAGCATGGTGCCCGCTTTTCGTAAAAGAAAAGTCGCATTGGCTGTTAAACGCGTCTTGTTGCCTACCACCTCAACCAGCTTCGTACCAAGCTGATCTTCAAGTTTTTTCACTGAATACAAAAGAGTGGTGTGGCTCTTATTTAACCTTTCAGCAGCGCCCTGCACACTTCCTTCTTCGCTGATAGCAACTAAGTTCACCCACTGGTCGAGTGTGGATTTCAGTCTTTCTGTCATATTTTTGAACACATAATGGCTAATTTATGAAGTTGATTGTGCAATAAATTCATAATAACATACAGGCATTCTGAGAAAACGTTAGCACTGGAGGTATGATGTCGAACAAACTTTTACAGCTACACTTTGATTTTCATGGCCCGTTTGGTCCCGAAATGTCTCGTCAACTGGTAGGCCTGGCAGAATCAATCAATTCTGAACCTGGTTTTATCTGGAAAATCTGGACTGAAAGTAAGGATAATCAAGAGGCTGGCGGCATTTACCTGTTTCAGGATGAGGATACTGCATTGGCTTATGTCAAAAAGCACTCAGAACGCCTGAAGCCACTCGGGGTGTCCGAAGTCATCTACAAAATTTTCGATGTGAATGAGCCACTCACTAAGATAAACCGGGGTCAGGCGCAGTAATCGGAATGTCATTCAGGGAGGTTTATCCATGCCTCCCTGAATGAATGCCTGGCGGCTAATTACACGTGTATAACCTATCATTTATTTTCATTTCTTCGTTCTTGCTGACGAAAACAGGTTCAAAAGAGTGTCTCACCTGAGGGATCCCCACAAATTGCTCCCCCATATTATCCACACTCTATCAGATCGTCCGGTGTCCAGCACCACTGAGCCTGACTCTTATACACCTTAGAGATCCCCTCATTTTTAGAGACTCAAATAATTCCAAGTGTGCGGCTATATAAACGGTGTTGCTTCAGGTAG
>NZ_JAPDBM010000149.1:0-1929 GCF_027705265.1 Aeromonas sp. QDB11
ACCAGCAGATCATTTTGGAGGTATTGGGTGAGCGCTATCGGCAAATTTATTCCTAAATCAGGTGCGGAATGTCGGGTAATCAAAACATTTTACAGACTCAGCCATGTAATTATTTAAAAAACCAACGACACTATGATCAAACTCATCACGGTTATTTTTATACGCAAAAAACTTAAGTATTAACTCTTGTTTAGTGCCATCATTTAACTTCGGGTCAGGTAAATTAACAACAGCATTAAAGTCATTATTGAGAGAAAGTTCAGTCAAGAAATCGTTGAATTGACCACGAAATACACATGCCCGTATCTCTTGATCTGTCAACTTGATACCACCAGTATTCAATCTTTCAAAAAGATCAAATCTTACTTTCATGTCGCTTTTATCACTAAGCGTTGTAACTTTCAAAGGTCGCAGTGAAAACTTTAGTTTTAATGTTGATGGAAGATCATCAAATGTGAAACCATTAAACTCACTCAAAATCTCCAAATCTTTTAATACGAGAGGACTCTCAAAAGAAAACTTCTTTAGCTGTTCAGGTGAACCAGCGAAATGAATCAATGAGTTTAATCTCTGAACACCATCGATCAACTCCCATGTTCCATCCCTGTTAGCCGCCATAAATAAGCTTGGAACAGGAATACCAAGAAAGACTGACTCAATTAGTTTTGATTGATTTTCAGCTGGCCATCTAAATTGACGCTGATATTCAGGTGCAACATCGATAATATCATCATATGACATGGATATTATTTCTTTAACAGAAATGTCGAAAGAGTCAAAGTCAACCTTTCTTGTTTCTTGCTCTAACTGGGTAATGAAATCTTTCATAATATGTTTACCATGCATATGACTGAAAACACATAGTAATAATCAGATATGAATTATACAAATAAGTTTTTAATAAATTCGTTTTTACGACAACGTGCGTAGGTTCGATTAGCGAAGCGTAATCGGACGATCGCGTAATCGGTCGCTTACAACAGAACAACCCTGTTAGGTGTCTACTCCAATCCCCCCACCCCATCCACCGACCCGCACCAATCCTGCGGATAGACGCCACTCGCCACGTAACGATGGAAGGTGGAATACGGCCAATCAATCACCCGCGTAACATGACCATGCTTGAGCGGGTTGATATGGACGTAATCCATATGGCGGCGGTAATCCTGCTCATCCCGGATCAGATGTTCCCAATAATGGCGCTGCCAGATGCCCCGCTCCCCGTGGCGTAACCGGGTCTGGCTGCGCCGCTCGTTCAGCGGCAAGGCACGGGAAAAGTGGCTTTTGATCAACCGCCACCGCAGGGGGAAATCGGTGTCTCCCTCCGGCAAAGAGAGAATGCAGTGGAGATGGTCGGGCAACACCACCCATGCGTGAATGGCGAAGGGGTAAGCCTGCTGTACCTTGGCAACGCTATGGCGCAGCAGATCGATCTGCTCCACCAGCAACCGGTTGTTGCGTCGCTCCAGCAGGTTGACGGTAAAGAACCAGGTTCCGCCGGGCCACCATGCCCGCCGCCAGTTGGCCATCCCTTTCCCCTCATCGAGACCGAAAAGCCAAGCATAGCCTTGCCTCACTTCGATCTGCTTGCGGGCCGTGATGATGCGGATGTTCCATTACACGATTGTTCGATTACGCGATCGTCCGATTACGCTTCGCTAATCGAACCTACACGATGACTCAAAGCGGCTTGCAGCGGTGCGTTAGAAGAGTGGGGCAAAACAGGTAGGGGGAACTCAGAAACCCGGCCGCCAGATGGGACGCGGCGGCCGGGTGAATTGTAAAGAGTAGGGTGACAGGGAAAGGGATCAGCCTAAATAACTGATCCCAATAGTGCTACACCTTCGCTGTACCATAGCCATTCCCCGGGAAAGGAGACACGGTATCCATGAAGTGTTTCACTCGGGCCAGCAGGCTGGCCATTCCTCT
>NZ_JAPDBM010000150.1:0-1916 GCF_027705265.1 Aeromonas sp. QDB11
ATCTCGCACCTCGATAACTGTACGTAAGATCAGTATAGTTCGTGGTAACTGACTGCTAATCATGGGTAATCAGGTATAAAAATGTTGAAATATCACTTGTCATCAGTAATAACTTATCAATTTAATAACGATTACTTTTCTAGGGAGATGTAGTTATGCTTTCCGTGCTCTGGACATCGTAAATTCTACCTGAAAAGTGAGATTTTAATCTGTGGTCGAGTAAGGCTTTAAATATATCGGGGCATGTTTCGATAGTCGGTGTAATTTTGCCGTTACTATCAATATTTATGTTCAATCCGAAGTTTGAATATTCCGCCCTTAGATTATCCATAAAAACAGGGTCTAAATAGTTTTGTTTTTGTCGAATTGCAGATGCCCGGCGAAGTTGAATAGCATTATTTCCGACGTATGTTTTTAATATATCCACGCTAGTGAAAATATCACTAAATGTCGACTCTGAAAGTAGGTCTGAAAAATCAGCTGTATGCGCAGCCTTGTAATTAACTATAGACTCAAAATGACGTTTATTAGAGATAAAGAGATGGTCGTTACAAATGAAAAAGTCAAAGTTTTTTGCCAAATTAAAAGTTGGCGAGTCATCAATTTCTAAAATATTAGACCTGAAAAGGGTGTTAATTGCTCCACTGCGTTTCTTTGTTTTCCAGCTGTCATCAGATTTCTTTACACAGTAGAGATTGCCAGTCGGACAAGAAAACTTTACTGCATAAAAAGCTGCATTTTGCATTTTTTTAATGTTTGTAACTTGCTTTGCTGGTGTTTGATCTAACGACTCTGAGATAATTATATCCGCATGTGTTTCGATAGTCGGAATTCGTAAAGCGCTGCCCTCATTGTTTTGAGCCAGCAAGCTATATTCTATAGTTTCAGTGATGGCCTGGCGACAAATATTAGCTGTATCTTTTAATTTGGTGATAACATTGTCGCTTAAACTAACCCAGTAACTACTGAGTTTTATTTGAGGGGGCTGTCCAGTAGTTGATTTTTTGAAAACCCATAAATTGACTTGAGAGTTTTGAATGTCAAAACTATGAAAATCATTAATATTTGCCACGGGCTATACCTTTTTGATAATTATGTCTTGAATTGTTTCTATTTCACTGATCTTATTTGTTTCAAATTCTACACACCCCAGGGCCTTACCTACTAAGTCGTTAGAGCTACCTATGAAGCTGTATTTTACTTCGTATAGCTTCCATCCAAGTGCAATCAGTATTGGGTTGAGTATTATTTGGCCTGACTTGTATGATAACCAGAAAAGCCAGATAAGGAATATAAGAAATCCAATAAACTTACTTGTCTCTGAATATTGAATGCTCATGAAAGAGACGATGTACGGTAATACATAGTTCATTAGATCAGTTGGTATGTGCTTTACTTCTTTAATTAGAATTTTTTGTGATGGAGTTTTAATCTTTAGCGTGATAACCGTTATGATGAAGCAAATTAAACAAATGAGGAAAAAACCGATTGATAAAGTTGGGTTAGAAAATGGGATTTCACACTTGCTAATCTGAGTGATGGGTTGCGAACAAAAGTTGGTTTTCATCATATCATATTTAAAATCTTGAGATAAAAGAATCATGCTCAAAGGTAAATATGAACCAGTGAATATTATACTTGCAGGGATTAGTCTTAGTTCCATAGTATTATCACGTCAGTTACAATATGTGGATAATATATAGGCTATTTATAAACCTAGTTTATTTGTGTATATATTTTTTTAAAAAATATAGCTACCGCACGGGGTTACAGCTCCCCGAGTGCTGCTTTTAACCAGATTGAAAATGGGTAAATCATGGGCTGACCTCGGCTGCTTTTGGGTAACTGTTCACCCAGATGGCATTGACAGGAAAAAGTGAGACGATCATCCCTTGATCCACTGTTGCCCCTTGCCT
>NZ_JAPDBM010000151.1:0-1903 GCF_027705265.1 Aeromonas sp. QDB11
AGGCAAGGGGCAACAGTGGATCAAGGGATGATCGTCTCACTTTTTCCTGTCAATGCCATCTGGGTGAACAGTTACGAAATTCTAACCAAGCCGCCGGCACAAAGCATGAGTACTCACGCAACTCCGTGAAAAGGACCGGCGGAAAGCAACTAAATGTGAGTGAAAACACTTTCATAGTTTGTGAAAAAAGCGAAGATGGGTTGAAAACAGCCCCAACAGAGCAGAGGTAAATATGTTGCAAGAACCCGTAGACACAGCCAAAGCACGGCAACTATTGAATCAGAGTATGGCCTTGGTGCTCGCAGGGGGACGTGGTAGTCGCCTGAAGCAGTTGACCGACAACCGCGCCAAGCCCGCCGTCCATTTCGGCGGCAAGTTCCGCATCATCGATTTCGTGCTCTCCAACTGCATCAACTCCGGCATTCGCCGGGTGGGTGTGGTCACCCAGTACAAGTCCCACAGCCTGCTGCGCCACCTGCAATCGGGCTGGTCCTTCCTGCGCTATCAGATGAACGAGTTCATCGATCTGCTGCCTGCCCAGCAACGGGTGGACGAGGTGCACTGGTATCGCGGCACCGCCGATGCCATCTACCAGAACGTCGACATCATTCGCGACTACGGCCCCAAATACATAGTGGTGCTGGCGGGGGATCACATCTACAAGATGGACTATGCCGCTATGCTGCTCGATCACGTGCGCCTCGGCGCCAAGGTGACGGTGGCCTGCATCGAGGTGCCGCGTGCGGAGGCGTCCGCCTTCGGGGTGATGGACATCGACGAGCAGCGCAAAATCCGCGCCTTCGTCGAGAAACCGGCCAACCCGCCCGCCATGCCGGGCAATGACCAGGTCTCCCTGGCTTCCATGGGGATCTACATCTTCGAGGCGGAATATCTCTATCAGCTGCTGGAGGAGGACATCCACAACCTGGAGTCCAAGCACGACTTCGGCATGGACGTGATCCCGCGCATCGTGGGGGAGGGCAAGGCCTTTGCCCACCCGTTCAACATGTCCTGTGTCGGGGCCAAGGAGGGGCAAAAACCCTACTGGCGTGACGTGGGGACCCTGGATTCGTTCTGGGAGGCGAACATGGACCTTGCCTCCGTGGTGCCCGAGCTCGACATCTATGACGAGAACTGGCCCATCTGGACCAGCCAGAACATGTCGCCCCCGGCCAAGTTCGTGCAGGACAGAAACGGGCAGCACGGCATGACCATCAACTCCATGTTCGCGGGGGGCTCCATCGTGAGCGGCTCCTTCGTGCTCAACTCGGTGTTGTTCACCAACGTGCGGGTGCACTCCTTCTGTACCCTGGATCAGGCGGTGATCTTCCCCGGGGTCGAGATCGGGGCTGGTTGCCGCTTGCGCCGGGTGGTGGTGGACAAGGGGTGCAAGCTGCCAGACGGCCTGGTGGTGGGGGAGAATGCAGACGAGGATAGCCGCCGCTTCTACCGCTCCGAGCAGGGCATCGTGCTGGTGACCAAGCCGATGCTGGCCAAGCTGGGGTGACACCATTGCCAACGTCAGACGTCACAACTAAAAAGGGAGCCGATATGGCTCCCTTTTTCTATTCAGCGAGTGGCTGATTATTTTTCGGTGATCAGCGCCTTGGTGGCCATCACCATGGCGGTGCCGTGCTTGCCACCAGCGGCGGTCACTTGCGGGACGCCATCTTCGTCGGTGTCGCTGCCGGCACCCTCGATGACGTTCTCGCCGGAGTCACCGACCCATTCGGCCATCTGCATGCCGCCGTTGACGGTGCCGCGGAACCAGCCCACGTAGCGCTGGGTCAGCTGTGCCAGCTCAAGCTCGGGTGCCTTCTCGGCCCCGTAACCGTTCACCGGGACGGTGTTGACAGCACCAACTCCTCCGGGAACGGGTAGTCGGTTTTCTCGATGCAGGACC
>NZ_JAPDBM010000152.1:0-1899 GCF_027705265.1 Aeromonas sp. QDB11
TATTGAACTGTCAGGAGCTGGCTGCACAACAGCCATTACGCCCAATCAACTGGTGCAGTCGTCTTCTGAAAATGACAATCCAGTTAGGGTATAGCTCAACCTGACATAGAAGCAAAAACTCAACCACCTTCTACCAACTCTCCGAACAGCTCCTTGACCTTTGTTTTCGCATCAGCAAGTGCAGTTCTGCCTTGTTCAGTGATGTCATAAACACGCCGTTCACGTCGCCCGGTGCGTTCGTGGCGTGAGGTCAGATAGCCTTTTTTTTCCAGGCCGTGCAGCATCGGGTACACGGTGCCAGCGCTCATCTCGTAGCCGTGTCGGCGTAGCTCTTCGATGATCCCCAGCCCAAAGACAGGTTCCTCGGCTGCATGGTGAAGGATGTGCAGGCGGATCAAACCGCCGTAGAGGTCTTTGTCAGTCATTTTTTGTGCCTCACAGAGCGACGCTCAACAGCCACCCAGCTGCACCGCTACCGAGGACAACCAGCCACGGCGGGAGCTTCCAGAACATAAGTGCGACAAGGGCAACTAATGCCAAGCCGAAGTCTTGCGGCTGAAAGATGGCGCTAGTCCATACAGGCTGATACAGCGCGGCCAGCAGCAAGCCGACTACAGCGGCATTGATCCCGGCCAGCGCAGCTTGGATGCCTGTATTGCGGCGCAAACGCTCCCAAAATGGCATTGATCCGACGACCAGCAAGAACGAGGGCGCGAAGATAGCCAGCAGACACACAATGCCGCCGATCCAGCCCGACGGGGCGGTGTTCATCGAGGCACCAAGAAACGCGGCGAACGTGAACAAAGGGCCGGGCACCGCTTGAGCTGCCCCGTACCCCGCGAGAAAGGATTCATTGTTGACCCAGCCGGAGGGCACCACTTCGGCTTGCAGTAATGGCAGCACAACGTGACCACCGCCGAACACCAGTGATCCGACACGATAGAAGGAATCCACCATTGCCATGGTTTGACTTGGCATCAGTTCGGCCAACACCGGCAGGCCAATCAGCAAGACAAAGAACAGCGAGAGCCAAAGCACGCCGGCCCGGTGACTGACCGTGATAGGTAGGGGGTCATGCTCAACAACTTTCGCTGGCTTGAACAATAACCGGCCTGCGATGCCTGCGATAGCAATCACGCCAACCTGTCCCCACGCGGACGGCACAAGTAAAACGACGCAGGTAGCAATTGCCATGATGGTGACTCGCAGCCCATCCGTGCATAGGTTACGCGCCATGCCCCATACTGCTTGAGCGACCACGGCCACAGCCACCACTTTTAAGCCATGCAACGCGCCCTGCGAGACGTAATCGCCATAGCTGGAGATGCCGAGCGCAAAAAGGATCAAGGCTATGGCAGACGGCAGCGTGAAGCCAGCCCAAGCAGCCAGCGCCCCGCTGTATCCAGCCCGAGACAGTCCTACCGCTATGCCGACCTGGCTGCTTGCAGGCCCTGGCAAGAACTGACAAAGCGCGACCAAGTCAGCATAGCTCCGTTCGGAGAGCCAGCGCCGCCGTGTGACAAATTCGGCGCGGAAGTAGCCCAAGTGCGCAATGGGGCCGCCAAAAGATGTCAATCCAAGCCGCAGAAAAATAAGAAAGACCGACCATGGTCTGCTGTCATCGGTAGGGTTATTCGTCATACTTTCGCCTTCATGATCTGCAACGAGTTGATCAATAATAAGCGAAATTCGATAACGAAATTCGATATAAATCTAGAAAAAAATACCTCTATGTGTACTACGCAGTTTTAGCTGTGGCTTTCACAGGAGCACGCTTACTTACGGCTTAGCGTGCTTTATTTTCCGTTTTCTGAGGCGATCCCTAGGAGCTCGGATCTCAGGACGAAGGTCTCCGCGAATGTCCGGTCGATCCGCGCGACGTCCCAGGCGGGCGTTCCC
>NZ_JAPDBM010000153.1:0-1861 GCF_027705265.1 Aeromonas sp. QDB11
TCCAGGTACACCGTGTTCCACAGCACGATAGCCGCCGTCACCAGGTTGAGGCCGCTGGCCCGGTAGCGCTGCTGCTCGAAGCTCCGATCCCTGATTTCCCCAAGGCGGTTGAAGAACACCGCCCTGGCCAGCGAGTTGCGCGCCTCACCTTTGTTCAGGCCGGCATGCACGCGGCGGCGCAGTTCAACACTTTGCAGCCAGTCCAGGATGAACAGCGTGCGCTCGATCCGGCCCAGCTCGCGCAAGGCCACGGCCAGTCCGTTCTGGCGCGGGTAGCTGCCGAGCTTGCGCAGCATCAGCGAGGCGGTGACGGTGCCCTGCTTGATCGAGCTGACCAGGCGCAGGATGTCGTCCCAGTGGGCACGCACGTGCTTGATGTTCAGGGTGCCGCCGATCAGCGGGCGCAACGTCGGGTAGGCTTGCACGCCCTGCGGCACGTACAGCTTGGTTTCGCCGAGGTCGCGGATGCGCGGCGCGAAGCGGAAGCCTAGCAGGTGCATCAGGGCAAAGACGTGATCGGTGAAGCCGGCCGTGTCGGTGTAGTGCTCCTCGATCCGCAGGTCGGACTCGTGGTACAGCAGGCCGTCGAGCACATAGGTGGAATCGCGGACGCCGACATTCACCACGCGGGTGCTGAACGGCGCGTACTGGTCGGAGATATGGGTATAGAACAGCCGTCCCGGCTCGCTACCGTACTTCGGGTTGACGTGCCCGGTGCTCTCGCCCCGGCCACCCGCGCGGAAGCGCTGGCCATCGGAGGATGAGGTCGTGCCGTCGCCCCAGTGGGCGGCAAAGGCGTGGCGATACTGGTGGTTGACCAGCTCGGCCAAGGCCGCCGAATAGGTTTCGTCGCGGATGTGCCAGGCTTGCAGCCAGGACAGCTTGGCGTAGGTCAGGCCGGGGCTCGACTCGGCCATCTTGGTCAGCCCGAGGTTGATCGCATCACCGAGGATTGCGGACAGCAGCAACGTCCTGTCTTTGGCCTCGGCCCCGTCCTTCAAGTGGGTGAAGTGGCGGCTGAAGCCCGTCCAGTCGTCCACGTCCATCAGCAGTTCGGTGATCTTGATGCGCGGCAGTAACTGGCTGGTTTGGTCGATCAGCGCCTGCGCCCGATCCGGCACCGCCGCATCCAGCGGGGTGATTTTCAGCCCTGACTCGGTGAGGATGGCATCGGGCAGCTCGTTGTCCTTGGCCAGGCGGGTGACGGTGGCCAACTGCTCGTCCAGCAGCTGCAAACGCTCTTCCAGGTACTGGTCGCTGTTCGGGTTGATCGCCAGGGGCAGGGCCTGCTCGCGCTTGAGTGCGGCGAACTTCTCGGCCGGCAGCAGGTAGTCGTCGAAGTCGCGGAACTGCCGCGAGCCCTTGACCCAGATGTCGCCGGAGCGCAGGGCGTTCTTCAGCTCGGACAGGGCGCAGATTTCGTAGAATTTCCGGTCGAGGCCTTCCGGGGTGATCACCAGCGGCTTCCAGCGCGGCTTGATGAAGGCCGTGGGTGCATCGGCCGGCACCTTGCGCAGGTTGTCGGCGTTCATCTCACGCAGGGTCTGCACGGCTGCCAGCACGCCTTGCGCGGCCGGCGCGGCGCGCAGTTCCAGCACCTCCAGCAAGGCCGGCGTGTAACGGCGCAGGGTGGCGAAGTTCTCGCCGACCAGGTGCAGGTGGTCGAAGTCTTCCGGCCGGGCCAGCAGCTCGGCCTCGCTGACGCTCTCGGTGAACTCGTCCCAGGGAATCACCGCCTCGATGGCGGCATAGGGGTCGCTGCCGCTTTCCTTCGCTTCCAGCAGCGCCTGGCCGATCCTGGAGTACAGGCGCACCTTGTCGTTGATCGCCTTGCCCTGCTTCTGGAACTGCTGCTGATGCT
>NZ_JAPDBM010000154.1:0-1785 GCF_027705265.1 Aeromonas sp. QDB11
CGTGACGGATTGTCAGACATTGATCCATCGATCAGCATTACTTGCCTGTTTGATTACCGTGATGTGCTCGGCTCCCCAGTGATGCGAGCCTTGCGCGATAACTATGCGGCGGCAGGTCTATTGCCAGAGGCGTTGGGGTTGAGCTTTGAGTTGCGTGATATTGCATTCTTTGACTCGGTGCAACAGGCTGGTCTCTTTAGCCACCCCCGTCAGCAGATTGACTATGCCAGACTGCTGACCGACGAATTACGCGCCGATCAAGCCATCGCGGTATTAGAGGCAATGGACTCGGCTCTGTTGCAGCGCCACCGCCAATTGAACCTGTGGCATCAAGTGTTGATCCGGGCCTATCTGGAAGAGGGACGCCGAGCTGACGCTCATGCTCAGGCATTACGCGCGTTTGCTAGCACACGGGCAAACTCGTTTTTTGCGAGTTATTGCCAAAGTGGAGATGAGCCTAGAGAAGTAGCATTAGGCCAGTTTGTTGCCATTGCCGAATCATGGGGGCTACGCGAGGTCTTGTTGCTGTTGGAGGAGGTTGATGCATGGCCACAACTGGCACAACGGCTTGAGCAATGTACAGATGCAGACTTGCAGGAGGATCTCTCACTCCTTGCTGGTTCAACCGTACGAACCTGGTCGAGCCGCCTCTATCAGCAGGGATTTATCGTGGTGGCAGTGCGGCTACGTCGTCAATTGGTGGCCAATGTCGTTAATCAGGGCAAGAGCACCTACTACACGGGGGCAGCCTCGGATCTGAAAAAGAGCCTGGATTATCAGGCGGCCTTAAAGGTAGAACAAGAGGATGGAGAGAGACCTCTCTGTTCGCCACAGGAGTATCTGAATCAGCTTTATCAGCAGCACAAACGCAAGAGCAGCTTTTGGGAGGCGGTTCGTCAAAAGCTACCGGCCATTACCATGTCGGCGAGCGGTGTGCAGTATCAGGCCGAGAATAAATAAGGCGCTAACACCTTTCACTCGGTCAGTCAGCTTGTGCTGGTGTTCCATGCGCCCTTGGCTGTCCAGCGCCTCGATAGCACTCATCTGGATGTCTCATTGCCACGACATCCTTCAAGCTACCCAAAACAAGAGAGAGCCATTGGCTCTCTCTTGTTTTCGAAATAGGTGTTTTCAAAAAATGTGTTTTCGAAAAAAGTGTTATCGAAAGAAGATCTCATCAAAGTCCGGCTCTTCATCCCAGATGGCGTGCTGACGTGCGTCCCAGCGCTCGGCCAGATAGGGTTTGAGGGTTGCAAGGGTGGTGATGGTCGCCAGTTGTCCATGCAACTGCTTGATATCCCGCTGTAGATAGTGCTGATGCTCCTCGAACGCGAGATCGGTCTTCTTCTTCGAGCGCTGTTTAAACTTGTGCAAGATAACCCCTTGCACTCCCTCCGGGCCACTATAAAAGCAGATCTCGAGCTCACGTTTTTTCTGCCAGAGCGCCGGATTGATGGCCACCAGATTCTCTTCACTCAGCAGCTTGTCTGCCTCGGGCAGATGGGTGTGAGCCAGGTGCAACAGAGTAAACATATCCCGCGTTTCCCACGCATGGCTGAGCTCGCCCATCAGGCGGCTCTTCTCTTCACGCTTGACCGGGTCTTGCTCCCGATCCGGGTGCAGCGTCATAGCCAGCTTGCGATAGAGCTGCTTAAGGCTTGAGTTATCGAGCAGTTGCTCAACCCTGGCAACCTCATCCGGATCGGCCATGTCATGATGATCCTGCCAACGTGCGAAAGCCTCGTCATTGGCAAAGGGGTCATCGCCACAGTCCGGCGCGTCGTC
>NZ_JAPDBM010000155.1:0-1726 GCF_027705265.1 Aeromonas sp. QDB11
GATACCGTGTCTCCTTTCCCGGGGAATGGCTATGGCACAGCGAAGGTGTAGCACTATTGGGATCAGTTATTTAGGGCTGCGGTTTTTGTTTGTGGCTTTTCCCTCGACACCTCTTAAGCCTCGGTGGCCTGCGCTCTGATCCCCTCTCCCCTTGTGGGAGAGGGTTAGGGTGAGGGGAGCTAACGTCATTCCCAAGCGGAATATCGTCCAACGGGTCGGACTGAGCGCACAGACGGTACATACCTGTGCTAGCTGTCGCTGCTGTTTTCCCAAGAGATCATTTTGAATTCCATATATTGGCAAAATCAGCATCATTAGACAGTGGCCCTGGTACCGCTTTATCTATAGAAAATCTGATCGGTAGGTTAAACGCAGAGCCGAATGCTATAGCATCCCCACGAGGAAGCCCTGATATTTCATTAATTAATTGCTCGTTACCATGTTCAACTGCATATCTTAATGTAGTTAAATCACGTTCATTAGTTAAACGCAATGAAATCCAATTGGAGCACATTGCTAGAACAGTGGATGATAATTCGGACGGTCTTTGTGTGCTGACTAGTAATGAACAACCGAACTTTCTCCCTTCTTTTGCTATTCGCTCATAAGCCTTGACTTGATTTGAATCTTCATTATATGGATCTCTGATATATTGATGCGCTTCCTCCAAAACTAATAAAGTCGGGTGGCTATTACCTTGTCCCCGTTTAAATAATACTTCCGAATACATTTCAAGAAGTGCGCCCAGTATAATCGGTGATAAATCATCAGCAAGGTTCTTAAGGTTTATTATATGAACATTCCAGTCATTATCATCACCACTTTTTTTACCAAATATGTAATCAACCTCATCATGCAATGGTTTATCCCATACTTGTGTATGGTCAATATGTTGGCCTCCATCAGTATTAATCACAAAATTGAATCTTGAGTCTTCACATAGCTGATGAATGACTTTTATTAATGGAAGAACATTGCCATAATTAAACGCATTTCTTTCCGTAGTATTTTGATTCCGGCTAGCGGTGACACATCCAAACTCAGCCACTAAGTTAGCAATCGCTTTAAATGGTGGCCATGATTCTTGTCTACTAACATTCATACTTAATAATGATTTTAACCATGCCCCCAGGTGCTCTTGGTGATCTTGTCTACAATCATCATATAATAAGAATTGTGCACCGTTTGGAAACTTAGGTGGTACTTGCTCTACCACCATTGAGGTTAAATCAGCAGGATTTTCTTTGACAAATGGCAATGAGCGTAATGCATTCCTTAATGCTGGCAATTGAGTTTTATCACTTGGTCTTAATAGTTTGATAAGGCCTGACCATCCGAATGCTTGGTATGGTATTTTTCGGTATGAAACATCTTCCTTTTTGAATTGTTTACTGGTTGGTTGTATATCGATTCCATTTCCTATGATGGTCTGTTTTATTTTAGGCAGGCCTTCAAAGGCTTGAGCATACTCCCCATTAACATCAAAGATGACAATTCTAGAGTTTGAGTATTTTTCGGCGATATATCTAGTTATAATCGTGTTTAAATTTGACTTCCCATAACCTGTACTACCTAAAACAGCTAGGTGTCGACTAAGTAATGAGTTAATATTTGCATAAATTGGAACTGAGCCAGTTCTTGCATCAACACCTAAATAACTGATCCCAATAGTGCTACACCTTCGCTGTGCCATAGCCATTCCCCGGGAAAGGAGACACGGTATCCA
>NZ_JAPDBM010000156.1:0-1720 GCF_027705265.1 Aeromonas sp. QDB11
GAACCAAGCAGAGAAAATCGATACAGAACAGGACCTTGGAAGGAGTTTTAAAGGGACTCAACGCTTAAGGTCCTGTATATGCGCCAAGGCTAAATCAACCCTGACATGGGGCAAGTGGGCACGCCCTGCTTGCCTCTCAATTAGAAAAAATGTCAACCAAAGCGTTCATCTTTAGATATTTAAATGTTTTTTCACTGTTATTGAAAAACGAGACCACGGGCAGTAATGTGTGCCAATCGGGCTGGATAGATATGCATACACCTCGACTTTTATGTAATCACATTCACAAATAAGGAAGTTATATGGTTCCTGTCGATATGTTAGAGCAACTCTATAAATCTGACTTGCAATTTATTCTTAGGGCGAATGGCTTCACCGGTACCGGAAACAAGCATGAATTAATTGAGCGAGTGCTCGCTTCGTTGTCTCTCTCGCAAGCCTTAAATAGTCTAACCTTTACTGATATTAAAGCGTTGTGTTCTTTTTTTGATGTTAAATATCAGGGCAAGCAGACATCTATATCAGCGCTCTGTGAACTTTGTGGCGAATCATCTAATGGAAATAAAACCACCAATGTCATGCATGATGAAATACTATCCATTCAGAAAGAACTAAATAATATCGTCGGTTTAGTTGGTGTTAAAAGAAAAATAAAAGAACTCATTGCATTTAGTACTATTCAACAGAAAAGAAAAAAGTTGGGCCTAGAGTCTGTTTCAGTTGGTAGGCATATCGTGTTCACTGGTAACCCAGGAACAGGTAAAACAACAGTAGCTAGGATTATTGGCAGATTATTCAAAGCCTATGGATTGGTGAGTCAGGGAGGGTTCAGAGAAGTCAAGCGATCAGATCTTGTCGGGGAATATATTGGAAAGTCAGAAAAAATTACCAGCAAAATTCTTGAGGAGGCTAAGGGCGGGGTTCTCTTCATTGATGAGGCATATGCTTTAGCGGGCGAAAACAATGACTTCGGCAAGGTTGTAATTGAAACTCTCATGGTTGCTATGGAAAATTACCGTGATGACATTGTGATTATTGTTGCAGGTTATAAAGAAGAAATGGAGCAGTTTTTGAATATGAACCCTGGCCTTAAATCTCGGTTCAATTTTTTCATTGAGTTCGATGATTATAATGATGAAGAATTAGTCAATATAGTCAAGGTAATGGCCGAAGAAAATGACTACTCATTAGAGAAAGAACTGGAAATGGCATTGCTGGATAAATTCTTAAACTGCAGAAATTCCACTGACAAGTTCGCGAATGGCCGTCTTGCCAGAAATTTATTTGAGTCTATGTTATTGAAGCAGGCGATTCGCCTGTCTGAAACTGAAAGCTATGATGACGCCATGTTGCAGCTGTTGACAATAGCTGATTTATAATGATTTGTTTAGTATCATTTAAATAAGCTAATTCTTCTGTTTTTAGCTTCATTGCAGCTTTCCTCGGAAAGCCTCGATGAAGCTAAATTTAGGCCACAGGTAGTGAAAATAGGCGTGGGATAGTTAGTTACCTCTAAATTTCAGCCTTTATTCTTCTAACTCTTGAGCAGATCCGCACTCCTGAGCTTGAAGATGCAGCCCTTGGCTACCAACTCGTCCCGGTTTGCCAGCACCAGCGGGTAGAGCAGCGGATGCTGTTCGTGATCGCCGTTATAGCTCACTTGCATGCGCTCCAGCGCGTAATGCATCAAAGGGATGCGCTGGTTGAGCAGCAGCTTGCC
>NZ_JAPDBM010000157.1:0-1706 GCF_027705265.1 Aeromonas sp. QDB11
ATGCTTGTGCTTCGCGCCGCTGAACAGCTTGACCAGGATGCGGTCATGCAGATCGACCAGCTCATCGATCACGGTCGCGGTGCTCTCCAGCACCACGGCGGCCAGGGTCGCGTAGCGGCGCTGCGGCTCGAACTTACCGAGGTCTTTGGGCGTCATCTGCCCACCCTCGCGGGCCAGCTTGAGCAGGCGGTTCTGGTGGATGTGCCGGCCCAGGCCTTCGGGCAAGTCCACCAACTGAAATGTCTTCAGCCGCTCGATGTGTTCCAGCATGTGCCGAGAGTTGGGTTTCAGCGGTGCCTGGCGCAGCCAGGTCAACCAGGTGATGCTGCTGCCGGCCTTGAGCTTCAACAGCTCGTCCAGCTTGGCCCGATGCGAGTCCGTGAGTGGTTCGACCAGGGCGCGGTAGACCCGCCGATTGGCTCGCGCAATGGCTTCCGAGCAGGCCCGGTCAATCACGCTCAGCGCCGGCAGGATGCGTCGTTTCTGCCGTAGGCTCTCCAGGGCCTGACCGGCCAGCAGCAAGCCTTTGTCGGTCTGCTGGGCCAGCTCGGTTAGCTCGCGCACCAGGGCGCGGAAGTCGGACAGGCCGAACGGGGCCAGTTGCAGGTAGGTGCGCAGTTCCTGGGCATGCTCGCGACGGGTCACGTCGCGCTCGCCGTACTTTGCCCAGCTCGCCGGCTCGGCCTGGACTTGCTTCGCCACCCACAGGATGACCGGCTCGGGCAGCTCGCTGTCGGTTCCCAGCGCGTAACCGGGGTAGCGCAGCAGGCAGAGCTGCACGGCGAAGCCGAGGCGGTTGGCGTCGCCGCGTCGCTGGTGGATCAGCGACAGGTCGGAGTCGTTGAAGGTGTAGTAGCGGATCAGGTCATCCTGGCTTTCCGGCAGCGCAAGCAGGGTGTCCCGCTCCGTGGCCGAGAGGATCAAGCGACGCGGCATGTGTCAGTCGTCCGTGCGGAGGTACTGGTAGAGGGTTTCCCGGCTGATGTTGAACTCGCGGGCAAGCTGCGCCTTGGGCTCGCCGGCCGTCGCTCGCTGCCGCAGGGTAGCAGCCTGCTCATCGGACAGGGCTTTCTTGCGGCCCCGGTACGCGCCACGCTGCTTGGCCAAGGCGATGCCCTCACGCTGCCGCTCGCGGATCAGGGCGCGCTCGAACTCAGCGAAGGCCCCCATCACCGACAGCATCAGGTTGGCCATCGGCGAGTCCTCGCCAGTGAACACCAGGCCCTCCTTCAGGAACTCGATGCGCACGCCGCGCTGAGTCAGCTTCTGTACCAAGCGACGCAGGTCATCGAGGTTGCGGGCCAGCCGATCCATGCTGTGCACCACCACTGTATCGCCTTCGCGGACGAAGCTCAGCAGCGCTTCGAGCTGGGGGCGCTGGGTGTCCTTGCCCGATGCCTTGTCGGTGAACACCTTGCTCACCTGGGTTTGTTCCAGCTGGCGTTCCGGGTTCTGGTCAAAGCTGCTGACCCGGACGTAGCCGATGCGGTGCCCCTGCACGATGTCTCCTTGGTTGAAGGCGGCTTAAGTGCACTTTCTGTTCCGTTGTGCCTCAAAGCCCATTTCTGTCAGGCTGAAATCTATAACCTTCGCGGGCATGTGTCAAAAAATGGGAAAGCAGACTCTATTCTGACGAAGCGGCGCGGCCCTGCCTGACATCAAGTTAGGGTATAGCCTAGATTGACATGCGCGATGCAACCCTTAAC
>NZ_JAPDBM010000158.1:0-1681 GCF_027705265.1 Aeromonas sp. QDB11
TCCAGCCCGTGTTTGAGCATGTTGCGGATGTGGTGCAGCCGGTTGGCGCCGGTCAGATAGCCACGTAGACAGGCGGCCTCCAGCCGCGCCTTGCCATACTTTTTGCTCTGTCCCAGCAGGGCCTGACAAGGTCGCACGGCTTGGGCCGGATGCGCTGCCTGGCGGATAAAACTATCCACCCAATGCGTGGTATAGGGCCCGATGGACGCGGCCCAGCTCAGTAGGCGTTCAGGTGAGCACTCCAGCAGTGCCTGGTGATGCGCTGGCATATGGGCGGGCAGACTGCTGTGCTGGCCTTTGCGATGACTGCGTGGGTGCTGAGCGACGACCTTACCCGCGTGATACAGGGTGACCGTACGCTCCGCCAGATGGGCTTCCAGCCGCTTGCCCTGCAAGGCATAAGGGACCGAGTAATAGTGCTTCTCCAGGTCGACGTGGTAATCCTTGCCGACCAGCACCGACACCACTTTGGTGTACTGGTAGGGGTACGCTGGCAAGGGCTTGAGTGCTGGCGCATCGAGCTCGGCAAACATGGATGCGCGGCAACCGGGCAGCTTCTGGAAGGGTTTCTCATTGAGCCGGGTCAGTAACCCGGATATCCGTTGGTTAAGCTGAGCCAGGCTATGGAAGGTCTCATGGCGCAGTACCGCCAGGATCCAGCGGGTGACGATCTGTACCCCCACCTCGGCCTTGGATTTATCTTTCGGCTTGCGCGGCCTGGCGGGCATGATCGCTGTGCCGAAGTGAGCGGCCAGCATCTGGTAGGTGGGATTGAGATCCGGGTCAGTATTGCGTGCCACGCTGACCGCACTCTTCAAGCAATCAGGCACCACCAGTTGCGGGACGCCGCCGAAAAACTCAAAGGCCCGCTTGTGGCTCATCACCCAATCCTCAAGCTGTTGGGAGCGGGTGGCTTCAGCAAAGGTGTAGTTGGAGGCCCCGAGCACCGCGACGAAGACCTGGGCCCGATAGAGGATCTCACCGGTATGAGGATCCACGATGGGCATGGTCTGGCCACAGTAATCGACAAAGAGTTTTTCGCCCGCGATATGGGTCTGGCGCATCGACGGTTGCAGCACCGATGCCCACTCCTTATAGAGCCGACAGAAATGGTTGTAGCTGTAGTGGGCACCGTTATTGCGCTCGGCATACTCCTGCCACAGTAGCTCCAGCGTTACCCCTTTTTGACCGGGCTGTTTGAGCTCCTGATGGAGCACGGCCCAGTCAGGGAGCGGTTTGTGGCGGGTTTTGGACACCGCGCGGGTGCTGAGGAAGGCACGCTCCAGGGTGACATCATCCCAGCGCTCACAGAGCGGCCAGGTAGTGATATCCAACTGAGCAGCGCGATTGAGGTAATAGGAGACGGTGCTGGATGAGATATGCAGGCTGAGGGCGATCTGACGATGCGCCAGTTGAGCCTGATATTTGAGACGAAGGATTTCTTTGAGTTTTCTCACGGTGATAGGCCTCGCAGACATGCACTTTCCTCTTTTGGGTCCAGTTGGAAAGTGCGGGTTTAACGAAGCGGGGAGAAGAAGTCATCAATAACATTCATGCCGATCATGGTTTCCCATAGAGGAAAAAAGTGATCGGCCTGGGATGTTATTGGGCGATCGGCATGGATGTTATTGAGTGATCGGCATGAATGTTATTGAGCGATCGCCATGCGTGGGAATACGCA
>NZ_JAPDBM010000159.1:0-1671 GCF_027705265.1 Aeromonas sp. QDB11
GAGCCGGCTGGAATGACGACTATCGGGCTCAGTTATTCTTTGGTTAAAATATCAACAAAGTGTGCTCCCGCCCTGGGTAAAACAGGGATCTGTTTAATCCACATGGTGTTTGGCAACACATTCGACTTACGGCAATCGATATAAGCCAAACGAAACCAACCATGAGGAAACACCTATGCGTTATCAACACGAAGCACACAGCAGCTATTTGTTAATGAGTCGCACACTGACGCAAAGTTTGCCCGGCCAACACAAGCTGAATATTCTTTTTTCAGATTGTGACCATGCTGGCACACAAGCATTGTGGATTGTGCCTTGTGATGAAAATCCGATTCAGGGCCGTCTATTCGGTGAATTAAACGTAACACCGCAGCAGATTGCCAAAATCCATGAAATCATGGACTTTTATGGTGTTGATGGCGGTGTTGCCCAGAATACGATGGCTACCGATATGGCTCCATTACCGGTATTGAGATGCGTTGCAGATACTATCTATCATTGCGTCAGATCGCGCTAAATTACTTGAGCTGCTTGCTATAACCACAAGGGGTCATTCGGGACCCCTTGTTCATTCAACAATTAAGATTACCCAACCGATTACAACACCAAGCGAGGTAATTAATCTGCCGATTTCTATGCATTAATACGATCTTCTCTATGCTACCGATGATAAGAAAAGTTCATAGATATGCCTCAAAATCGGCAGTTGACCATAATCACCTCTTCCCCCTCCTGTTATTAGGCTGGGGAACAATGGTGCCAATTAACCCAACTTAATTCTGATGGCTCAATCCCCCCTGCAAGCCTTTGAGCAAGATATCCAGGAGTAGGCTCTGGATACGGTTGGCCGCCTCGGGCCGAGAGAGGTAGTCCAGCGACATGCCGTTCTGAATGTCCATCCGCTCGATCACGGCAGCATCAACCGCCTTGGGATAGTCACCCAGCATGATGGCGTCGCGGGGGTTATTTCGCACCTGATCCATCAAGGGCTGGTTTTCCGCAATCTTGCTGGCCATCCCCTGTAGCCAATCCAGCTTGTCCCCATCAGTCACCTCTGTACCGAACAGATCGTTCAATTGCTCCAAGATGTGAGAGAGGAAGTCTTTCTTCTCTTCTTTTGCTTTGGCACTGCCGAGCGCCGAGATGCCCTGCAAGCCATTGCCGCTTGCATCAGCTTTGAGCTTGAGATCCTGAGTTCGCTTGGCCTTGAGGTTGTAATGGCTCAGCAACACTTGGGAGAGGTCAATCTCGTCCTCCTCCAATACCTCCTGACGCAACATCGGCAGCAGGTGGCGGGCGAACACGCAGAGCCGTTCCAATGATTCGTCATCAAAGGCGGTGATCTGGGAGACAAACTCATAGAACCGCACATAGCTATTGAGATCTTTCTTGAAGAGATCCAGCTCGCCCCTTGCATATTCCGGCCGATCATGAACACCAATTCCGATTCAACGTGAACACCATTTCCGGACCAATGTGAACGCTCATTCCGGTTCAACCTGAACACTTCGCCCCTCCTTTCCGGAAACAGTGTTCAACATCCCGGAATCACTGTTCACATTCACCGGAATCATCCTTAACACATTGATTTAAAAACCTTTGATACGCTCTCCCTTTTGCCAGGGAAGAGCCTATGTCTGCCAAGAGGATTGCAATGCGTAAAATTCGTGA
>NZ_JAPDBM010000160.1:0-1631 GCF_027705265.1 Aeromonas sp. QDB11
TGGATACCGTGTCTCCTTTCCCGGGGAATGGCTATGGCACAGCGAAGGTGTAGCACTATTGGGATCAGTTATTTAGTGAAGTATCGCTTGGGTGCGCGGCAGAAATCATTATTACGCTGGGGTATCAAACATTCGAAAGGCAGTATTTATCTGATTTCCTTTTGGTTTGTGCAACGCTCTATCCAAGCCACCAAGAGCTAGAGCGTACTATCGGTGCTCGCTACTTTATCAAAAATTTCATTGCTGAAATTGATCCGCTAACTACCGAGTGGTTGTTGGATGAATTGACCAGAGACCTTGCCTGCCATTGTGGCAAAGAATGCTACGAATGTTATTGTCGAAACGGTATAAGTAAAATCGTAGGCTCACTGCTTGATCACTATTTTGATATGGCTCAAGGGCCATTTGACCCAGTGAAAATTTTTCGGTGGACTCAGGAGCTTAATTTTCATGGAAGTAAGAGGGCAGATGAAAGTAGTTCGGTTCGTATACTGTCTACAGACCACCTTTTACGGCAGGGTGTTATTGCTCAGGTATTTTCAAAGTTAACAAATAGAGATGATATTCATAATGCGAGCTTATATAACTTCAACTGGCATTGTCACTCTGGCCTCAACCTTCAGTCGATAGATTATAAGTTCATAGTAGACCTTGCTTTTGAAATAGAAAATATAACTCTGTGGGCGTATTTTATTGAAAGGCACCAATATTACCGTAAGAGTGAAGAGCGAGGACCGAATCCTCTCAGGCGGCACATGCGTGCGCAAGCACTGTTAAAACCAGCATTTATGCGAGAGTGGGCAAAGTCTAACAAGATAACTAAAGAGCAGTTTCAATTGGAGTATCAGCAATGGCACCGTAGAAGTTCAAGAATAAGAGGGCGCAGAGAAAAGAAGCAGATGGTATTACGTGCTGCAAATATTAGGTATTTACAAGAAAATCAGGAATTAATAGAAAGTGGCCGCCATTTGAATAGCTTACTTCATTTTTCTGAGCTGTTTTTGATGGAGCCAGACAAGATAGAATCAGAATGTGGTAACAAAAAAATTGTTCATAATGCTCTTCAGAATTGTCTGGATTTTATTTCACCACATATTCCTGGGTTGGGTAAATTAGCTGAGTTGCAGTGCGCTTCTCAGTCCCTCAATATTGAAACGGTTCTTTATGCAGCCTGTATTAAAATATTTAGAGTAAAAGGTAATTTAGAAACTGTTGATGATAGATTTTTGTCCGCGTTACGAACCAACATAAACATGGGTTATAGCGCAATATCAAATGAGGAAAGAGACCTTCTTCGAGTTGAAGTGGATCGCCTCATATTTTCTGACCCAGCAAAAGCGGAGAGCTTCATTCGGCAGTATTTAGAGCCACAACTTGCTCATAAAAAATGCAACAATGTCGAGCTGTGGTTATTAAAAAGAGATGATAATTTCAGTCATCTACGTGCATCTCTTTCAATTGAGTGGCTCCAGAATTATCCCGAACTAAATCTATCTACATTGAGTGAGCTTTTTGAGATTGCAGCTCAGTATGGAGATCGTACTGACTTGAATGCTCAGAGATCCCCTCATTTTTAGAGACTCAAATAATTCCAAGTGTGCGGGTATATAAGCGGTGTTGCTTCAGGTAGT
>NZ_JAPDBM010000161.1:0-1592 GCF_027705265.1 Aeromonas sp. QDB11
CTACCTGAAGCAACACCGTTTATATAGCCGCACACTTGGAATTATTTGAGTCTCTAAAAATGAGGGGATCTCTAAGGATTTTTTGTTGCCATTCCCAAGTCATAAAGAACAAACCGCCATCGCCACCATTCTCTCCGATATGGATAGCGAGCTGCAGGCGCTGGAGCAGAAACTGGCCAAGGCCCGTGATGTAAAGCAGGGGATGATGCAGCAGTTGTTGACCGGCCGTATCCGCCTGCCTGTGGAACAGGTTGAATGACAGCCGTATCAGTGACCCATCCCCACACCTTGCAGTACAAGGTGATCAAGGTCAGCCAGCTACTGGCTGACCCCACGTTGGTGATCCCGCCCTACCAGCGTCCCTATAAGTGGACGACCAGACATGTCGAGCAACTGCTGGATGATCTGGCCTTACACCAAGAAAAAGATGCGTATCGATTGGGTACGTTAGTGTTATATGAGCGCCCCTCTCAGGAAGATACTGGAGCGGGCATGCGTATCCGGGACATTGTCGATGGTCAGCAACGGACCATCACACTGCTGCTAATCCTTCATGCGCTACTCAATGAGAAACTCGCCGCAGTGACCGCCCCTAAGCTGCGAGAGCAGTTGAACACGCTGAAATCGAGCATGATACATCCCGATTTCACTAACACAGTGTCACAACACAATATCCGGGAGAACTATCAGGTGATCCGCAGGCGGGTCGTGCGCGCCGATTTTGATGAGAAACAGATCGACTTTCTGCTGAACCGCTGTGAACTGGTACAGGTGACGCTGTTTGATATCTCAGAAGCATTCCAGTTTTTTGATTCACAAAATGCACGCGGACGAGATCTGGCCCCCCATGACTTGCTCAAGGCTTTCCATCTACGAGAATTTTCAGCGTTGGATGAGCCGCTTAAAACTGCCACCGTATCCGGTTGGGAAAATAGTAATGGGGATGTATTAGAAGCTCTGTTTGGTGAACATCTTTATCGCATTCGACGTTGGATTACAGGGAAACCTGCCCGTTACTTTGGCAAGGATGACGTGGCGCTATTCAAGGGGGTGAATCTGGCCAACAGCGAAGCCTTTCCTTGCGTCTCCGCGTTGCGGATAGTTCATAACAAGGTTGATGAACTGCATATGGCGTTTCCGTTTCAGCTGGATCAAACCATTATCAACGGTCGTCGTTTCTTCGAGATGATTAAGCACTATCAGGGGCTGACATTTCTGTTTAACGGTTCAGCGTTGATGGAACGTTATAAGCTCGAGGGCTATGCCTGCGAGATACTTATGGTGCTTGCCGACTACCAGGGCCGCCATCGTACCGGTGATCGCTATGTGCGAACAATGTTCGATTGTTTGTTGCTCTACTACTTCGACAAGTTCGGAGCCACGCACCTCTCCAAAGCGATAGAGAAGATCTTTATCTGGGCCTATGCCTTGCGCCTTGATATGTATTCTGTGCAGTTGGCCAGTATGGATAACTATGTGGTCGGGCGACAAAATATGTTCAAGGTGTTACGTGAGGCCAGGGTGAGAGCGTGAACATTTTGTTAAATTTCACCCAGTTTTTTGAGACCCGCATTGAGTACCGTTTCCAGATA
>NZ_JAPDBM010000162.1:0-1585 GCF_027705265.1 Aeromonas sp. QDB11
TACGATAAAGCTAGCATGGAAACGATAGGTGCAAGCAAGTTAAGGGTTGCATCGCGCATGTCAATCTAGGCTATACCCTAACTTGATGTCAGGCAGGGCCGCGCCGCTTCGTCAGTGTCATTTTCAGAAGACGACTGCACCAGTTGATTGGGCGTAATGGCTGTTGTGCAGCCAGCTCCTGACAGTTCAATATCAGAAGTGATCTGCACCAATCTCGACTATGCTCAATACTCGTGTGCACCAAAGCGAGGTGAGCATGGCGACGGACACCCCACGGATTCCAGAACAAGGCGTGGCCACTCTGCCTGATGAGGCTTGGGAGCGTGCGCGCCGTCGTGCGGAGATCATCAGTCCGTTGGCGCAGTCGGAGACGGTCGGGCACGAAGCGGCCGATATGGCGGCTCAGGCGCTGGGCTTGTCTCGGCGCCAGGTATACGTTCTGATCCGGCGTGCCCGGCAAGGCAGCGGCCTCGTGACGGATCTGGTGCCCGGCCAGTCCGGTGGAGGTAAAGGTAAGGGGCGCTTGCCGGAACCGGTCGAGCGCGTCATCCACGAGCTACTGCAAAAGCGGTTCCTGACCAAGCAGAAGCGCAGCCTAGCGGCCTTTCACCGCGAAGTCACTCAGGTGTGCAAGGCTCAAAAACTGCGAGTGCCGGCGCGCAATACCGTGGCCTTACGGATCGCTAGCCTTGACCCGCGCAAGGTCATCCGCCGGCGGGAAGGCCAGGATGCCGCTCGTGACCTACAAGGTGTGGGCGGCGAGCCTCCTGCCGTGACCGCGCCGCTGGAGCAGGTGCAGATAGACCATACGGTCATCGACCTGATCGTGGTCGATGACCGCGACCGGCAACCTATTGGCCGCCCGTACCTGACCCTCGCCATCGACGTGTTCACCCGCTGCGTGCTCGGCATGGTCGTCACGCTGGAAGCGCCGTCTGCCGTTTCGGTTGGCCTGTGCCTCGTGCATGTCGCCTGCGACAAGCGCCCTTGGCTGGAAGGACTGAACGTGGAAATGGATTGGCAGATGAGCGGCAAGCCCTTGCTGCTCTACCTAGACAACGCGGCCGAGTTCAAGAGCGAGGCCCTGCGCCGGGGTTGCGAGCAGCATGGCATCCGGCTGGACTATCGCCCGCTGGGACAGCCGCACTATGGCGGCATCGTGGAACGGATCATCGGCACGGCGATGCAGATGATTCACGACGAACTGCCGGGAACGACCTTCTCCAACCCTGACCAGCGCGGCGACTACGATTCCGAAAACAAGGCCGCCCTGACGCTGCGCGAGCTAGAGCGCTGGCTCACATTGGCGGTCGGCACCTACCACGGTTCGGTGCACAACGGCCTGCTCCAACCGCCGGCCGCGCGCTGGGCCGAGGCCGTGGCGCGTGTCGGCGTACCGGCCGTCGTCACACGCGCTACTTCGTTCCTGGTCGATTTTCTGCCGATCCTCCGGCGCACGCTGACCCGCACCGGCTTTGTCATCGACCACATCCACTACTACGCCGATGGGCACTGTTGCAAATAGTCGGTGGTGATAAACTTATCATCCCCTTTTGCTGATGGAGCTGCACATGAACCCATTCAA
>NZ_JAPDBM010000163.1:0-1570 GCF_027705265.1 Aeromonas sp. QDB11
CTCACAGCCAAACTATCAGGTCAAGTCTGCTTTTATTATTTTTAAGCGTGCATAATAAGCCCTACACAAATTGGGAGATATATCATGAAAGGCTGGCTTTTTCTTGTTATCGCAATAGTTGGCGAAGTAATCGCAACATCCGCATTAAAATCTAGCGAGGGCTTTACTAAGCTTGCCCCTTCCGCCGTTGTCATAATCGGTTATGGCATCGCATTTTATTTTCTTTCTCTGGTTCTGAAATCCATCCCTGTCGGTGTTGCTTATGCAGTCTGGTCGGGACTCGGCGTCGTCATAATTACAGCCATTGCCTGGTTGCTTCATGGGCAAAAGCTTGATGCGTGGGGCTTTGTAGGTATGGGGCTCATAATTGCTGCCTTTTTGCTCGCCCGATCCCCATCGTGGAAGTCGCTGCGGAGGCCGACGCCATGGTGACGGTGTTCGGCATTCTGAATCTCACCGAGGACTCCTTCTTCGATGAGAGCCGGCGGCTAGACCCCGCCGGCGCTGTCACCGCGGCGATCGAAATGCTGCGAGTCGGATCAGACGTCGTGGATGTCGGACCGGCCGCCAGCCATCCGGACGCGAGGCCTGTATCGCCGGCCGATGAGATCAGACGTATTGCGCCGCTCTTAGACGCCCTGTCCGATCAGATGCACCGTGTTTCAATCGACAGCTTCCAACCGGAAACCCAGCGCTATGCGCTCAAGCGCGGCGTGGGCTACCTGAACGATATCCAAGGATTTCCTGACCCTGCGCTCTATCCCGATATTGCTGAGGCGGACTGCAGGCTGGTGGTTATGCACTCAGCGCAGCGGGATGGCATCGCCACCCGCACCGGTCACCTTCGACCCGAAGACGCGCTCGACGAGATTGTGCGGTTCTTCGAGGCGCGGGTTTCCGCCTTGCGACGGAGCGGGGTCGCTGCCGACCGGCTCATCCTCGATCCGGGGATGGGATTTTTCTTGAGCCCCGCACCGGAAACATCGCTGCACGTGCTGTCGAACCTTCAAAAGCTGAAGTCGGCGTTGGGGCTTCCGCTATTGGTCTCGGTGTCGCGGAAATCCTTCTTGGGCGCCACCGTTGGCCTTCCTGTAAAGGATCTGGGTCCAGCGAGCCTTGCGGCGGAACTTCACGCGATCGGCAATGGCGCTGACTACGTCCGCACCCACGCGCCTGGAGATCTGCGAAGCGCAATCACCTTCTCGGAAACCCTCGCGAAATTTCGCAGTCGCGACGCCAGAGACCGAGGGTTAGATCATGCCTAGCATTCACCTTCCGGCCGCCCGCTAGCGGACCCTGGTCAGGTTCCGCGAAGGTGGGCGCAGACATGCTGGGCTCGTCAGGATCAAACTGCACTATGAGGCGGCGGTTCATACCGCGCCAGGGGAGCGAATGGACAGCGAGGAGCCTCCGAACGTTCGGGTCGCCTGCTCGGGTGATATCGACGAGG
This sequence comes from Aeromonas sp. QDB11, assembly GCF_027705265.1. Taxonomy (NCBI): domain Bacteria; kingdom Pseudomonadati; phylum Pseudomonadota; class Gammaproteobacteria; order Aeromonadales; family Aeromonadaceae; genus Aeromonas; species Aeromonas sp. QDB11. The sequence continues at coordinate 1,451 of NZ_JAPDBM010000163.1, forward strand.
TTGTGCGGCTGATGCACGACGCTGCGGCGTGGATGTCCGCCAAGGGAACGCCCGCCTGGGACGTCGCGCGGATCGACCGGACATTCGCGGAGACCTTCGTCCTGAGATCCGAGCTCCTAG
>NZ_JAPDBM010000164.1:0-1559 GCF_027705265.1 Aeromonas sp. QDB11
AATGAGCGTTCACATTGGTCCGGAAATGGTGTTCACGTTGAACCGGAATCGGTGTTCATGATCAGCCGGAATATGCACCCTCGCATTTTCAACAAACTGGTCGACATCAATAATATAAGTGTCAGGCAAAACCTGGTTGGATTTTAATAATTCAGCTGCACACTCTATAAATCTCGGATTTTGTCTTTTCAAAGCATCAAGAAACATCTTCGCTCACCTTATAAATGTAGCTTACCCGGCCCGATAGTTTTCAGGCTGTCAAACCGGGTGACCCTGGGGTCAGATATTAAAAAGTCCGACGATATGGAAAATATTGAGTGCAACACCAGTTAATATGGCAGCGAGAGCCGGAGCAGCAATTTTTAGTACAGGACGGCCCATCACCTCATTGAGGAAGAACAAGATAGTGAAAATGGTAATCCCGGTGGTCCCACCCATTTTCATCACCGCCAGTACCCCACCGATCAGGAGTGCAAACTCCATCAGCGTGTTCATCGAATTACGGATATTATCCGAAGCATTACGAATAGACGGAAATTGTTCCAGGAAATGGCCGATCCGACGCAGCAAGAATACTTCCGCACAAATGGTCAGGGCCCCCAGCACCGCAGCAACAGGTACGTTAGGTGAGAGATAACCAACCACAAACACAAAAGTCATCCCGACCACACCATATACACCAGTGGCCAGTGCAGTGGTCGCAATCAGAGGTACGAACCCAAGCCCGCGCATGAATTCAGAAAGAGCAACCTGGTTGATTGCCGTCTGCTGCGCGACAGGATCGGTCAACTTGTAGGCATCGGCAAGCGGATAGATAGAGACTTCAGAACCAGCAAAATAACCAGCGTTGACAACCACAGCTACCAGCGCACCGGTTGCAGCTAGGAACGGCAGGTTTTTCATGATGCGCTTGGTGCGTTCTTCAAACAAACTGTGCATACCCGACATATCAGGCGGCGCGATACCATTTTTCTTATCGTTGATGTCTTTGTATATGGCAGTCCCCACCAGCATCATCATCCCAACGAAAATTTGCAGGGACTCAGGATAAATAGTGGTAAATTTCATCGTGGCCAGCCGAGCCAGCACAATAACTGCAGCCGAAATAGCACCAGCTTTCCAACCGAACTGATAAAAGATGGCGAGCAGCGGAAACAGTGCAAAAGCGGTCATCACTGGCGTACCCAATTCACCTAACGCGCCAACCGCATCGACAGGCAAGCCTGTCAATACAGCATTCACACCGGAAAGAGAGGTAACAACCAGAATCCCCCACAAACCGCCAGCTAATGCGGCTTGCCAGCGCCGAGCCATCATCACACCAAGAATGTCGGTCGGTAAAAAGAGCAACCAAGGGTTTAGAAGACCAGTGGAAAGCGTAAACGAAATACCGACTGAGGCGACGAAACCAATCGACAAGCCAAACGCCACGGATCCCGCATCACGCCGCGACATATTTCCTTCGACGACTTGGGGTAGAATCCAGGGCGGGAGCACACTTTGTTGATATTTTAACCAAAGAATAACTGAGCCCGATAGTCGTCATTCCAGCCGGCTCT
>NZ_JAPDBM010000165.1:0-1548 GCF_027705265.1 Aeromonas sp. QDB11
TCGACACTCTTTATCCGCCCCCGGTCTTCACATTTAGATTATTCAGATTAGGCGACAACTATTCTGACACCGGGGGCGAAGCTGAAGTACTTAATTACTGTGAGCCGGCTTGGTGTGTTGCAGATGTATTGTCGGGATGGATTAAAGTAACGCACTCCTCTGAATTTAATAATGTTCAAGTTACATGCTTTAGTCATTATCAACGATTTTATAATGAAGCGATCGGTAGCAGGGAGCAATAGGCTCCCTGAAAAAATCATTCATCTTCCTCATCAGGACGCTCATCGTAGCCCCGACTCTGCCAATAGGCATCGTGCTCGGGGTTTAATTGACGCGAACGGTTATCGTCGTCATCCTTTTTACACATGTGATTTCCTTACTATTTCGTTGTTGGTTTTAATGGGGGAACAGCAACAGTTTTTTGTGCACGAGCAGTAAAGCTGTCTTTACTCACACCCCCTCCCTGCTGCTTAGCTTCGGCACTGTGGATACGTGATACGGCTTCTGGGGTCATTGGCTTTTTGTTATTGCTCATGATGGTTCTCCGTGTCATCTCCAGTGGACTTACTGGATAGCGACAATGTATGAAAATTGAAGCCATCTGACAGGGGGCAAAAAATGGAAATTTTTGTAGGGTCTGGTGTAGAGGGGGGGCGAAATGTTGTGGTCGATAAAACTGACCCCGTTTTCAGTCTGAGTTCACTAATTATCGGCTGCTTTACTCCTGAGTCAGCCAAGCTGAATAGGTCTGTATACTCTAATTACCAGAATTAGATATTGACGGAATCGTTGTTTTTATTATATTTTAGATGCAGGCTTATTCAATTCCCACTCTGGGCAACAATGCGTAATTTATTGGTTTTTTTTCGCCAGCAGCTAAAATCTATAGCCCTATCACTTACCTTGAACAAATAACCAAATCAAATATATCATCACAGCGTGTACTAAGTGAGATAATATATGTGGTCACTCAGCATTCATCTTGTTTAAGATGGTTTTCTATATAGATCGTATTTCATTTTGAAATACAGGGGATGTAAATGAAGGTCAGAATGAAAAGGTATAATTCTTGAGCATCTACAAGATAGCGTCGAAGGCATACATGAAATGCATAATAAGCCATCTCTTGGTTGGGATTCGATTGGGTGCAAAAAGGCGGCTTGGTTATAATTAATGGTATCCCATTGTACTATCTTGGAACAAGATGCTGAGATGAGTATGGAGGGGTTGGTTATTGCATATCCAGTCGCTTTATCTTCATAATTTTATGTTTTTTCTGAGTTGTCTGTATGGTGAACAGGCTCAGCAAGTCGTTGGGTAGGAGTGTCTGCCACCATATGGCAGCGCAAAAATGTTCATTGCCATATAGTGGCACGGATTTTTGGCATTGAGATAGTAGTTTCATTAGCTTAAGGCCTTGTTTTATAAAGCGCCATTTTTTAATGATTAGGGTTTGTGTACATGATAAAACCATACCTGATTACCCATGACCCTCAGCCAGCTTCAAGAGCCGATATGGCATCGGAGGGCTTGCCACGACTGCATGCC
>NZ_JAPDBM010000166.1:0-1541 GCF_027705265.1 Aeromonas sp. QDB11
CTCCTGCATGGAGACGCGATTAGATCACAGACGATCTGCCTGTTCAAATTTCATTAACAAAGTGCGATCCCGCCCTGATGTCAGGAGGGTATGTAATGTCGATTAGCCTCGATGGTTACACCTATTGTCATGAACATCTGCACATTGACCTATCTTCACAGAAAAGAGATGAAGATTGTCTTCTTGATAGTTATGCGTCGATCCGGGATGAGCTTATTGCACTCAAACAGTATGGCGTGCTTAATATCATCGAGATGACAAATCGTTTTATGGGGAGAAATCCTCATTTTATTGAAAATATAATGCATGATACCGGCATGAATATCCTGATGTCGACAGGTTATTACATCGAAGGTTTCTTCCCCGAGAAGCTATACCGTATGTCAGCTCGCGAGATATGCGGTGAGATAGTGCATGAAATCACGGTGGGTATCGATGACAGTTCACTTAAAGCTAGTGTCATTGGGGAAATTGGTAGTAGCGAGAACGCATTTACCGAAACGGAGCGAAAAGTCTTTGAAGCTGCAGCAATGGCGCATTATGAGACTGGCCGCCCAATCTCGACCCACCTTTCCATGAGCACCATGGCAAGAGAACAGGTGAAGTTATTCAAGTCGTATGCGGTCGCAATGGAAAGGGTCACTATCGGTCATTGCGATCTTAAAAATAATCTGGATGACATCTTGTGGTTGATCGAACAGGGTTGTCATGTTCAGTTTGACACTATCGGCAAGAACAGTTACTTCCCTGATTCGTCGAGAATCAACATGCTGAAAGAATTGGCTAGCAGGAATTTGTTGGATAGAGTCATGCTATCTATGGATATAACTAGAAAATCACACCTTAAAAAAAATGGAGGCCTTGGATTTTGTTATCTGGTGGAAAGTTTTATTCCACAGTTACTTGAGTCAGGTATTAGTAAAACTCAAATAGAACAAATGTTACGTCTTACCCCTTACCACTTTTTTAAATGAGGCTGGATATAAAAATGAAAAAATAGGGATTGCTGGATTGCAACGTGAGCAGATAAAGGCGCAGATTGAACAAGCTGCACCGGGGGAGTTTGAATGTCATATTCTCAATGACATGGATGCCGCCATGAAGGTAAAAGCGGGAGTCCTGGATTATTACATCGGGTGTTGTAATACCGGTGCTGGGGCTGCACTATCAATCGCTATCGCTATTATCGGTTATCCGAAAAGTTGCACTATTGCTAAACCTTCCATCAAAGCTAAGTCCGAAGAGGTGGAGAAGTTTATTCAAGAGGGCAAGGTGGCGTTTGGTCTTTCAGTGGAACATGTCGAACATGCCATTCCTTTATTAATTACCAAGCTTGCCGCCAATTGAGGGCACAAAAATGGACATTATTCAATTAGGGTTAGTCACTCTGTTGTGTGCCATGACAGCTCTGTTGGCCAATATGAGTGCATCGGTATTTCATGACGGAATCAGGCCGATTCTACCCCAGGGCGGGATCGCACTTTGTTAATGAAATTTGAACAGGCAGATCGTCTGTGATCTAATCGCGTCTCCATGCAGGA
>NZ_JAPDBM010000167.1:0-1503 GCF_027705265.1 Aeromonas sp. QDB11
AGGCAGAGAAAATCCAAGCAAAACAACACGTTAGACGGTATTATTAATTCGCTTGCCGCTTAAGGTTCTGTACATGATTTAGCACTAGTGGTGTGTAATCTATTCTTTTATGTTCTAGGTAATGGTGTAACCATGAAACTTTGTCTTTATTGTGTTTTTTAAACCAAGCTGTAATTTCATCATTTTTCATTATTGATTCAGAAAATTCAGATATAGCTCGTGCTAGCTTTTCTTTTGCTGCTTTATTGCAAGGGAGTCTATTGATGGTTGATATTATATTCTGCATGCTTACGTTGCTGTTTTTTTTGCTATCCATGCTGGTGTGAATTTTTATGTTTTCATCAACCAATGATTGGTGGATAACAAAGTCATAGTTTTTATCTAATATTTGGTCTCTGCTATCATCGCGTATAGTAATGTGACTAATTAGTCTCCATATGAAGCAATTTAACCGAGTGTTTTTATTTTCTAGCCAGTCAAAATTTTTTTCTGTAAGACATTTTTCATGAAATTCGTTTTCTAAAGTACATATCCACCTTTGAAGCTCAAAAGGATTTTCATCTCTTGGATTGTAGTTACGCATAAATGCGTCAGCGCTAGGTTCTTTGCAAGCGCGCGCTAAATACTTCATTAACATGGGGTGTGGTGGAGTGTCTGCAGGTGATGCATGATTAATTTGTCCTGTTCTATACCAGAGATAATCCACAAAAATAGGACTATCTAATTTCTTTAAAACTTTTATATCAACACCATATTCAGTAACAGCCATGGAACATTACCTCTGATCTACATTGTAGTTATTATCGTGGTTTTATGAGTGAATCAGTGTGTGTTTTTTAGTAGCGTTTTTCAAGTGTTTGTTGTGGTCTTATGTTGGCGTGATGCCATGTTAGCACTGGGGTTTATGAGATGGAAGCGCCATTATTAATGGGTTGGACCTAAATTTGGTTGGCATGATCACATGCCATGTATGCACCTTGTCAGTTGTTGGAGCGTAATGTGTGAAGCGTGGTTTGTAATTTTTAACATCGCTGGTCCAGCTATGAGCAAATAGCTGGACCAAAAAAGTGAAACTAATAAAACTCAAAGAAGTCACGGAAATTACGACGTTATCCAAAGCGACTATTTATCGCTTGATGAGTAAAGGGGAATTTCCAGGTGCTATTCCTTTAGGGCCTCGTGCGGTCGCTTGGAAGCTGTGTGAAGTAATTGAATGGATTGATTTGAAGGCATCTTCCAGATAGGAGGTATCGAGCTAAGTTCAGAGTAAATTCTTTGTCTTAATGCTCGGCATTATCGAGCGCTTATCGAAAATAACCAAGCTTTTCTCGGCGATTTAGAATGTCGCTCAGTTCGGTAATAGTATTACATATACACGCGAAGTGTATAACAAGGTAGAGGGGGAAGGAGATATATCGAGGGTGAGTGGCTAATAACATCATGTCGATCAGCCAATAACATCATGCCGATCACCATTTTTCTACCCGCAGGAACTGCGTCTTT
>NZ_JAPDBM010000168.1:0-1463 GCF_027705265.1 Aeromonas sp. QDB11
AGGCACCCAATCCAAGAAACCCCGCTCGATGAGCGGGGTTTTTTATTGCCTGATATTCAGAAAGTCGTCTGATAATTAAACTGTTTTACCCCTTATCCTCTGAAATTCTTGTCGCTCGCCGTTGTTTTCTGGTTCCACATCTCCCTTCACTGAACCGCTGTCGCGCTGTATGGCGGCTCTGGCGTAGTCATGACCCACGAATCCTATGCTCGCCTGTACGCCATGAGATCTTTCCTGGGTATCTGCGTCCTGTGTTAGCTGAAGTCTTTCTTTTTGAGCCCTCTGCTTGCCCATGACTGTGTTAGTCGCCCGCTGACGTTATGCCAGAGAGTGTGTTGGCTGCTCTAACATTGGTTGCTGTGTTATGTCGTTGTGGTTTGGGGTAATAAGAAAATGGGTAGGGATGTGTGCAGGAACGCAGAGGTTCGAGGTTGATTGGTGATTTTCTGGTGGTTATTGAGCCTGCAGGCGAGAAGATTAGGAGGGTGTTGAAGAAGACTAATGTGTTGAAATCTATGAAAAATGGCAAATCGTAGGCAAACAAAAAGCCCACGCAACATGGTTGCATGGGCTCGGTATGAATGGCGGAGGAGGTGCCCGCCGCAATCAAGTCCAATCAACTCCACGCAAACCCAGCAAATCCTTTACCATCAATAGATTAGACACAAACACTGTCCAATTCACCCCAATCACATATTACCACTGCGCATGCCTGGTGGCATACTGCGTGGCATATTCAATTCTCAAGGAGGTTACCTGATGGCGATCCTCACCGATACCAAAGCTCGTAGCATAAAGCCGGAAGATAAACCCCTTGCCCACGGTGGCGTTACAGGCTTGACGCTACACCCTTCTACCGCCAAGGGCAGAGGCAAGTGGGTATTCCGCTATGTCAGCCCACTTACAAAGAAACGGCGGAATGCTGGTCTCGGGACTTACCCCGAGATCTCCATCGCTGACGCAGCTCGAGACGCACAGGCAATGCGGGAACAGCTGGCGAATAATCTGGATCCGCTAGAGGTCCGGCTTCAGGAGCAGAACAAACCGAAGATCCCGACGTTGGAAGCATCTGCCAGATTAGTCTACGAAAGCTTGCTACCCGGCTGGAAGAACCCCAAACATGGTAAGCAATGGATCACCACATTGGAGCAATATGCCTTTCCTACCATTGGCGCTATCTCGATTGATGCGATTACCCCAGCTCATATCGCTTCCGTTTTGCAACCGATATGGCTGACGATCCCGGAAACAGCAAGCCGTGTTAAGCAGCGCCTACACGCAGTGATGGCTTGGGCATGGGCCCACGGCTATACCTCTGCAAACCCAGTAGATGTGGTTGGCCACTTACTACCGGCACAACCCAGCAAGTCTGTGCGGGTAGAACATCAGCCTGCGATGCCTTGGCGTGATATCCCTGCATTTGTGCAAAAACATCTGAGAACAACGCAACAGTACGATGTAAC
>NZ_JAPDBM010000169.1:0-1462 GCF_027705265.1 Aeromonas sp. QDB11
TCAGTCGGTGAGCCAGGACCAGAGGCGGCTGACTGCGTGAACGGCTAATGCGCCGGTTGCCAGGGGGACCCAGCTTGGCGATGTCGCGAGGGTGGTCAGGGTGATAGCAGAGGTGGCGAGCGTTATGTAATCAGACGTTGTGCGCTCGCGGCTCAACACAGTCATAGCTGGGGGAATGATAGTAGTCTGTGGAGTACGAAGGGCCGCTTTCGCCACCGCCGTTGCTACCTGACTAACCTGTGTCGAGTGGTGGATACCGTGGATGCACCACATCACGAAGTGTTCACAGTTACTGAACAACACATCGTATCGATGCTCGCCCAGCCGTGTACGGGCACGTTTGAGGCTCGCTGTTCGGTCATACCGCCTGACAGGGCAAAATTTGCACCAGACCGGCTTACCATCGGAAAACGCATCCAGAGAGGTCATCACGATTTCACCGGGTAGGCCGAGATTAGGCCCCTGGTAGTGGATAACGAGGTCGCCCCCGACATAGAGGCCGTGGTGGGTATAACCGAGGCGAGCGGTCACCAGATGATCGCCTGGGGTGAATCGAGACATGAAGTTAACTCCTTGTGGTCAGGCATAAAAACGAAACAGGGCACCTTGTGGGTGCCCTGGAGTCGGTGTGAAAAGATGTATGCGACCCATCCGCGCCCAACCGAGCAGGGTTGAGTCTTGGGGCAGAAGCTAGCCCGGCTGGACAGTGCCGACCGGGTATTGCTGCTTGAGACGTTTGAGCTATTGGTCGAGCGTTTGGCCAAATCCTGAGTTAGAGCGCACCGGGTGCCTGTGCCGCGCCTTTACCCAATTTGTTGGTTAACGGGGATGCCCGAGTTCGCGAACCCTGTGGTCTGGTCTCCGCTTGCGGTGCCGGTTCGGCTGTCGAATGTTCCCCTTCCTCCACCTGAGGGTAAAACTCTTCCAATAGCATTGGCACTTCTTCATCCACGTCCTCGAACTGACCATTACGCAGCAAGGCTCGCGCCACCGCTTCCATCTCGCTGATTGTCAGTCCCGCCTCCTCATCCAGCATCGCTTCCTGCCGTGCCTGACCGACCGCCTCCGTCAGAGTCAGCTCGTCCCGCAGAGTCAAATCCACGTAGTAGACCGGGGTGCGGTAGGACTGGGTGGTGCTCTTGGCCCGTAGCCGTAAGGTCAGCGGCAGATAACGGGTCAGGCCGCCACTCACCGCCTCGAAGTACTTGAGGCGTGCCGCCAGGGTCCGTACCGAGTTATAGCCTGTGGTACGAAAGATAAAGCTGCCGAGCTCATCCCCCTGCCCCTCCACAAATAGGTTCAGTCGTCCGTACAACTTGCAGCCCTGTTGCTGGCCGTAGGGACAGCGCTCCGGACCGGGGCAACTGACTTCCTCCATCCCTTGCGCCCCCACCCGTTTTGCCACCTCTCCATTGCCGACACAAAGCGGCCGTCCGGTTTGGCGGTCAAAGGCGCTGTACTC
>NZ_JAPDBM010000170.1:0-1454 GCF_027705265.1 Aeromonas sp. QDB11
CTGCATGGAGACGCGATTAGATCACAGACGATCTGCCTGTTCAAATTTCATTAACAAAGTGCGATCCCGCCCTGATGGCGCTTACGTGCTCGTTCGGCGATATCTTCTGCCTTATCAAAGTCCTTCTTGGCGTCAATCCCTTTTTTAACACCAGTAGCAGCCAGTGCGGCTGCGGCACCCCATAAAAGTAGTGGTACTGCCATCTTTAATGCTCCTTATTAATTTTCTTCATCAATTCACAATAATGAGAGTTAGCTTTATAGTATTCAGCCTTACTCATGTTACCAACCATCTTCAATATAAAGTAATCATCAACGCGGCAAATCAACGGTCTGTCTTCATATATATTGCATTTTCTGCTGCCTTTATTAAAGAAATAGCAGATGCCATCACCTGAATGCATCTCTTGCATTGCTTCATTTCGCTGTAAATTTTCGCAACAATAACCACAACCATCACACTTAAACATATGCCATCCCAGTTTTTACTCTAGTGGCGAGATCAGCAGAGAACTCTTCAGCTAAGTGTTGGGGAGTGATTATTTTAATCTCAGGTAACCAATATCTCAGCCAGCGAAATAAATATTCTGGCCCTGTTATTGAGGCGGATATAAGTAGACTGCCATCATTCTCTGCTTTCAGCAGAGTTTGCTCTGAAAAAATATCTCGACGAGAGATGTAGGGGGCTGCTACTGGCGATATACTTAATGTAACGGTGGTTTTTTTCCAAAATAGATTCCGGAGTTATGTTTAAGCTCATCTAGGATATAAGGATTTCTAGGAAATATTTCATCGCTCAAAGTAAGAGACTTTATTCTACCTACTTCAAATGATTTAAGACTATTATCTTCCGCTGCCAAATACCAAAGGCCACTTTTATTTATTAACTTATATGGTGCGGCTTGTCGTATTTTTTCTTTATATTGAAAAATAATTTTATTTTGCTTGTTAATAGCAATGCAGAGTTGTTTTAAAATATCAGATAGTTTTATATTGTCTCGGCTGGTATGACCATTAATGGTGATGCTTCTCTCGTTGGTCATATAATCGCGTAGAAGTTGGCTATCGGAACCTGGGAACAAGTGAGCGACATCAGTAAATGATGCAAACTGAGTCAATTCACATGCATTTAGACGAGGTTGCCGCTCTTTTGAAAGTCTATATTTTCCAGGTGAAACCTCATCCAGTATATTTGCAAGTCGAGCCAAATCTCGGTATGCCGTACGTTCAGTAATGTGAAAGCGTTCAGATAACCAGCCTTTACTGATCTCTGAACCTTGATATAGAACAGTAAAAATTTCATTTATACGCTCTACCAATAGATCATTTTTTTTATTCTTTTTTTCCATCACAATTTCCCGCAACCCCTACCAATAAGCCAGGGCGGGAGCACACTTTGTTGATATTTTAACCAAAGAATAACTGAGCCCGATAGTCGTCATTCCAGCCGGCTCT
>NZ_JAPDBM010000171.1:0-1425 GCF_027705265.1 Aeromonas sp. QDB11
TTTGGGAAACATAGATGGTCGCCCCGGTTTGCCAAGCCCTCAATCCATGAAAGTGAGTCAGGTGGAGATTGCAGCCATAGATCCGGATTTTGATCGAGGCTACTGCCTCTATCCCTGATGGAATTCGCTGGCTGGCTCCGCTATCAACGCCACGTACTTGGAAGTACTTTGTTTCCCTCGGGTTTTACCAGCCACGGTCTGACCTGTCTCGCCATCACTTCATGATTGCCTGTGCAATCGGTGCTTCTTTACCAATTTTTGGTCATAGGATTGTCAATCCGCCCATACATTGCCAAACCTGCTTTTCATGCGGCCATGCCGTAGTGGGCATCATATTTTCTGTCGTGTGCCAGCAATGCCCAGATGATTCTAGCCGTCTTGTTGGCTTGCGCTACCGCCGCCACGTTAGGGTTGCGCCGTGCCATCACCCCAGCCAACCAGCTTCTCGAGAACGACTCCTTGCGTTCTGCTACTCGTAGCACCGCCCGAGCGCCATGAATTAACAAGGTGCGCAGATAGCTGTCGCCACGCTTGCTGATCCCAAGCAGGTTCTGCTTACCACCGCTGGAGTGTTGCCGTGGCACTAACCCCAGCCACGCGGCCAATTGCCGGCCATTCTTGAAATTTTTCGCATTGCCGATGGAAGCAACCAGTGCGCTTGCGGTGATAGGGCCGATACCTGGCAGCTGGGCTAAGGTTTGGCTGGCGGCACTGTCCTTATGCCAGCGAACGATCGCGTCCTCCAATTCATTGACCTGCTTGTCGAGCATCTTGAGGTGCTCGTGAAGTCGCATTAACAAATGGCGAAACGTTCCTGGCAAGCCGTTTTCACTGTCCTCCAGCAGCTCGGGAACGTGTTTGCCTATGTGGGTGATGCCTTGAGGAAGGATGAACCCGTATTCTGCTAACAGGCCACGGATCTGGTTGGCTTGAGCAGTCCTGGCCTTGATGAAGCCTTGTCGAGCACGATGCAAGGCCAGGATGGCCAATTGTTCGCTGCTCTTTATCGGCACGAACCGCATGGTGGGCCGAGTCACCGCTTCACAAATAGCTTCTGCATCCGCAGCATCGTTCTTGTTGGTCTTTACATAGGGCTTAACGAACTGAGGCGCCATCAGCTTGACGGTATGCCCCAGCCCTTGCAATTTATTGGCCCAGTAATGGGCACTGCCGCATGCCTCCATGCCGATCAGGCTAGGAGGAAGATTGCTAAAGAATGAGAGCATCTGATCCCGCTTCAACTGTCGCTTGAGGACCGTCTTGCCATGTTGATCAACGCCATGTAATTGGAAGAGATGTTTTGCCAGATCGATGCCGATAGTCGTAGCCTTCATGGTGGTCGCCTCTCTCATCAGTGGGAACTTACATTCGCCACTTTGGCACTCTGATGCCATTTTGGGGAGGGGCGACCATCCCATTAACGCC
>NZ_JAPDBM010000172.1:0-1397 GCF_027705265.1 Aeromonas sp. QDB11
AGCCGGCTGGAATGACGACTATCGGGCTCAGTTATTCTTTGGTTAAAATATCAACAAAGTGTGCTCCCGCCCTGATGACGACACGGCCTGACGACCGTCTGAGGACCATAGATTCCTTGTCAGAGGAGATTGGTGTATCAGTTGGATTTATACAGAAGGCGTTTACCACGCTGGAAAATGACAAGGCGGTCAGCTTGAGTAAGCAGGGGCGTAATGGCACTTATATTCGGCAACTCGATTATCAAAAGCTTGTCCGTTACTCCGGCATCAGCCATGTGGTGTGTGCCATGCCGCTGCCTTATACAAAGCACTACGAGGGCCTGGCCAGTGGATTGAAGGCGCAACTTGGCAGCCTGCCACTCTACTTTGCCCATATGCGTGGCGCTGATGTCCGTGCCGAATGCTTGAAAAAGGGTGTCTATGACCTAGCCATTATGTCCAAGCTTGCTGCTGGAACATTGGGTGGTAGCGTTAAGATCTTAGCTGATCTGGGGGCAGAGTCCTATTCACTCGAGCATCGCTTGATTTATCGGGAAAACGAATATGAGACTATCAAACGCGTGGGGGTCGATCCGGCATCTCCTGATCAGCGAATTCTGACCGAGAAGGCGTTTGCAGAAAAAGAAATTGAAATTGTCGAGATCAACTATTCCAACAGCTTGAGTTATCTCGTTTCCGGGCAGATAGATGCGGTCGTGTGGTTGCCCGAGGCCATCGATATGAATGTATCGGGGCTGTGCGAAAAATCGCTCCAGCATATTGATGAATGTCGCCAAGCATCCCAGGCGGTCATTCTTGTCGGTCGCCAGAGCCAGCATGTCAGCGAGCTAATTAGTAAGTTACTTGATGTTCATCAACTATTGGTCCATCAGCGTTTAGTAATTGAAGGGAAGTTGATACCAAGTTATTAATATTTGAATATGGAGATATGCAGTGATAGCGCGATTACAGTTACTCCGGTCAGCCGATGTGATCAGTCATGATGCATTAAACGCATGTTTAGTGGTAATGGAAGACCTCAGGGAGAGCTTTCCAGTTGGTGATGCTAACGAACAATTCCAGATGATGATTGTCCATCTGGCCAGGGCATTTGATCGGATTAAGTCAGGAACACCAATAGAGCAAGGCATGGATCCAACCCTGTTTGATGAAGTACAGGAAGATCCATTCTTCCATGATATTGATGTGCTCAACAAAAGACTGCTTGATAAAATAGATCTTGCGACAGCTCCGGAGAGTGAAAAGTCATTTATGTTGAGTAATCTTTTATCACTGCACTACTCATGTCAGGAGCAGGGCGGGAGCACACTTTGTTGATATTTGAGCCTGTAAATCCAATTGTGTAACCGCCCACGAATAAGTAACTTTTTCAAAAGGATACCTTCGTGGGTAAGCAA
>NZ_JAPDBM010000173.1:0-1354 GCF_027705265.1 Aeromonas sp. QDB11
TTGCGTGCTGACTGGTAGTCCAGCTCCTGCACCGTGGCCTGGAGTTTGAGCCTTGCCTGCTTGACCAGCCGAGCTTGTTTACGCTGCTCCCGGCTCAGTTGTTCGTGTTCGACCAGCAGGCTCAGCCGTTCGATGAAGGGCAGCCCTTCGTAGGTACTCGCCTGTTCCAGTTGTTGTTGCACGGCATCCGCCATGCCGGTCAGTTTCAGGTTTCTCAGGCGGGCCAGTGTTTGTTGGGTCATGGGGCGTATCCTCTTTAGTGGAAGCTCTGGGGGCCGCGGATGTTCTCGTGCTCTTGCGGCAACTCTGGATAGCTCAGCGGGCTTGCGGGCAGTTGGTCGCGACCACTGGTCAGCACCGACTTGAGCTGTTTGAGCCGCACCAGTCCTTCCCGGTTGGCCAACTGGCAACAGGCCTCGACCCGTGATGGCGGATACTCCCGGCTCAGACTCAGGAGCCCCAGGCAGAGTCGGTATGCCTGCTCGGCATGGGCTTTCTCTTCCAATCGTTCGCTAACCCAGCACAAGGTGCCCGGTCCGATGTCAGCAGCCCACTGTTTAAGACGGCCTGGCGTCCAGCGTTGCTGCTTGCTGTGACGTTCCGGCATGTGTTCCGGGAGTGTGCTCATCCCCGGGATGGTTTTACGCGGATGGCTCGCGACCAGCTGTTGCTGGTGATAGACCTGAAGCAAAGTGTCACCCGCATGGAGCTCCAGTTGCTGACCCACATACTGGTGTGGCACCGAGTAATGGTGCTGCTCATAGCTGATGTGATAGTCGATGTTGACCTTGACCGTTTTGATGGCGACATAGCGATAGGGATTCACTGGCAGTGGTCCCAGTGCCGGGCGGTCCAACTGCTCAAATGCGTCACGTCGGTTACCGGGCAGTTGCTTGAACGGACGCTCGTTGAGTTCGTTCAGTAAGGCACGGATGCACTGGTTGAGTTCGGCAAGCGAGAAGAAGGTCTGATGGCGTAGACGGGCCAGGATCCAGCGCTCGACGATCTGCACACCCACCTCAGCCTTGGCCTTGTCCTTGGGCTTGTAAGGACGAGCTGGCATCACCGCCACCTGATAGTGCTCGGCCAACTGCTGGTAGCTGGGGTTGAGCTCGGGATCGTATCGACAAGCCTTGCTGACACCGCTCTTGAGGTTGTCGGGGATCAGCAGTGCCGGTGTCCCGCCGAAAAACTCAAAGGCACGGACATGGCTTTGCAGCCAGTCAGGCAGTGACTGTGACCAGGTGGCCTCGGCAAAGGTGTAGTTGGACGCACCAAGCACGGCGACAAAGACTTGTGCCTGACGGACCTCACCCGTAGTCGGCGACACGATGGGCACCGTGGGCCCGCAGTA
>NZ_JAPDBM010000174.1:0-1342 GCF_027705265.1 Aeromonas sp. QDB11
CGGGGGTAACTCCGCTCCCTTCGCTCCGGCAAGACAAACTGCCCCGCCTGCTTATCCAGCTCCGCCACCCGCTTCGGGATACTCCCCGGTGACAGGTACGGCATGCAGCTCAGTTCATGGATGAGGTACACCGATGCCATGTGAAAACTCAGCTGGCTCGCCGTGTATCCCTTCAGACTCGCCGCCATCTTTACCATCTGGCTGCGCAGCAGGTTATACGCCAGCAGCACGCCCCACAGCTCTTGCCGTATCCCCGCCGCTTTCTTGCTGCGCAGGGTCAGCCGGTGTTGTTGCAGGCTGTGCTTCATCTCCCGATAGCCCAACTCGATTTCCCAGCGGTGGCTGTAGAGCTCAACGATGTCGGCACCCGGGAAGCGCATCGGGTCGACCATTGAGGTCAATACTTGGCGCTCCTTGCCATTGATGTGGCGGGTCAGCAGGCGGGCTTCCACTGTGTCCGGCAGGTGCGGCCACTTCTTCCTCGCCTGTGGGCTGGTTTTCAGCAAGACCAGTGCATCCTGGCGTCCCAGTTTGCGCACCACCTCGTATTGGGTGCCCTTTTTGAGCGGCAGCAACCAGTGCCGCTCAACGCCCGCAGCCTGCCATGCGTGGAGCAGGCCGAGGGAGTAGAACCCCTTGTCGAACAGTGTGAGCGAGTGGTCCGGTGTGCGCGCGATGAGTTGCTCGGCCAGTACCATCTCGTTGACGGCGCAGCTCTCCATGACGGCTTGCGTGAGTAGGTGGCTGGTCAGCTCCATCTGACAGAGCATGCGCACCTGCGGATAAGCGGTCTCCCCATGCTGGGTGCCAGGTTTGGCAAAGGCAGCGACATTGTCCGGGGTATCGGGTGTGCGCCACATCACGCCATCGACGGCGAGCAGTTGCAGCCCGGCCCAACCGGGATGATTAGCCTGCTGGTGCCAGCGCGAAGCTGTCTCGTGAAACAGCCGTTCGATGCTCTTGTCACCCAGTTTTTGGCGAGCTTGCAGGAAGGCGCTGGGGGCGACAAACGGGCGGTCGCCGGGCAACAGGATATCGAGCTGATTGACCAGCTGAGTCATGGGGACGTGGCGGAAGATGGCCATGCCGATGATGGCCCAGACCAGGCGCTCCATGGGCATACGGCGACGGCGCAGGGTAGCGACGCCCTCTTCGCCGAGCAGAGTGGTGATGAGCTCGTTGGGAATGAGGTCGGAGAGTGACTCAAACTGAGCGGCATTGCTAGCGTGGAGGAAGTCGAGAGCCTGGTCGATACGCATAAAAAATCCGAAACCAATCAACAGGTTTCGGATTTTCACACATCAGAAGGATCGGTCAATGGATCCTTAACTGATCGGCATTA
>NZ_JAPDBM010000175.1:0-1328 GCF_027705265.1 Aeromonas sp. QDB11
CCAAGGGTATCGGCTTCGCAGGTAAAGCCTCCATGCTGGATAGTGATACGTTGCTGGCGCTGGGCATCCAGTTCGCCTGTCAGCAATTTGCCCTCCAGTTCTTTGATGAGGCGAGGAAAGGCAATTTCCAGCTGGTCTATTGCCTCCTTTGCCCATTCACCTACCAGTGATGCCCGATCTGACAGAAAGTGCAGACGATGATGCTCTTGAATGAGACGAGCCCCAAAGCGCGGCGTCACGGTATGGGGCAAGCCCCACTGCGCAAAAATCCGGGTGGACTGGTCTGGCGCTGCGGGTTGTTGGTCCTGGGTGTGGGTGGTTGTCGTGGTCATGATTAGCAATACCTCAGTCGAATGTCTATGCGGGTGCCGGGCACGTTGTGCCGCTGGCGTAGTCTGGTCAGGTGCTCTGGAAAGTCTGTCAGGCTGGCCAGTCGCCCCCGGTAGAGCCGTGAGAGATTGACGTAGTCAGGGTGACTCACCGTGATGGTTACCTGATGCCCTGGCTGCCAGCAGCCAAACAGGCGGGCTTTGGCCTCTTTGATGGTGGTGATGCCGGGAGCGGGTAACGTTTGGCGGTTGCGCAGATGCAGTTTGTTGAGCTCGGGGGCATAGCGATGCACCTCGAGCCCGGTGATAAGACGGGTCATGTTCGGTGACTCCAATGATGCCAAGGGTCAGCCTGAGAGGGCTGGCCCTTTATGCTGTGTGTTGATGAGCAAGATTGTGGGACGTCAACGATCGCAGTCAGCCGTCTCATTGATAACCGGCTTGCGATTGAGCCGGTACAGCAGGTGCAGCGAGCCGTATTGAGCCACTAGCCGGTCTATGGCTATCTGGGCACAGGCCGTTCTGCTGGGCTTATTTTCAGGTATGGCGTAACGAGCGGTGAGCCAGCCGCCGAGCAGGGCTATGCGGTAGCCGCTCGGGATGTGGGTGAGTGACGTTCCTATACCCCTCCCATGAATGAGGAAAGGCACGGCCTGCCCACCGATGTTGATATCGATGCGTTGGCCCTTTAGCTCAAAGGTGGTGATCTCGCCGGTTCGCGGATGTTTGCCGGGCACCTTGATGGTGATGTTCTTCGCCATTTCACACCTCCGGCTTGCGTTCAAAGTGGCGGGTCACAACGCCTGCTTGCGGGTCAATGCTGATAAACGCTGGGGCTTGCGGGTGGTGCCGATAGAGTCGCGCCAATTCAGCGCGAAACGCCTCGACGTTTGGCGCAATCACATGGTGGGTGTCGCCCTCGGCGTAGGTAAAGGTCTCCAGCCTTTCTGTGTTAATCCAGATGCCGAAGTACCACGCATCTTCTTCGGTGTCGTACTG
>NZ_JAPDBM010000176.1:0-1326 GCF_027705265.1 Aeromonas sp. QDB11
GAGCCTGTAAATCCAATTGTGTAACCGCCCACGAATAAGTAACTTTTTCAAAAGGATACCTTCGTGGGTAAGCAAATGGACCAAGACAAACTCAAAGCACTGGCCGCTGAGCTGGCCAAAGACATCAAATCTGAAAAAGATCTCGGCACCCTCACCCAACAGCTGATCAAGCTTACCGTCGAGACCGCGCTCAATGCCGAGATGGACGAGCATCTGGGCTATGAGAAACACGCTCCACAAGGCCGCGGGACCGGCAACAATCGCAATGGCTATTCCATCAAGCGCCTAAAAGGCCAGCATGGAGAGGTCACCATCCAGGCGCCTCGTGACCGTAACGCCTCCTTCGAGCCTCAGTTTGTCCGCAAGGGCCAGTCCCGCCTGACCCAGATGGACGACCAGATCCTCGCCCTCTACGCCAAAGGCTTGAGCACGCGCGATATCGTGGACGCGTTCAAAGAGATGTATGACGCCGACATCTCGGCGGGGCTGGTATCGAAGGTGACCGAACGTGTCATCGAGCAGGTCCACGAATGGCAAAACCGGCCGCTGGATCCGCTCTATCCCATCGTTTATCTGGACTGCATTGTACTGAAGATCCGCGCGAACCAGCGGGTGATCAACAAGTCGCTCTATCTGGCACTGGGCATCAATATGCAGGGTCACAAGGAGCTGTTGGGCCTGTGGCTGGCCGAGACCGAAGGGGCAAAGTTCTGGCTGTCGGTCCTGACCGAGCTGAAGAACCGCGGTCTGGAAGACATCCTGATCGCGTGTGTGGATGGTCTCAAGGGCTTCCCTGATGCCATTGCCGTGGAGTATCCCCAGACCAAGGTCCAACTGTGTATCGTCCACATGGTGCGCAACTCGTTGCGCTATGTCTCCTGGAAGGACTACAAGGCGGTGACGGCGGATCTGAAGCAGATCTACCACTCTGCGACGGAACGTGAGGCTCAGCAGGCGCTGGCGGCCTTCGGCGAGCGCTGGGATAGCCAGTACCCGCAGATAGCGCGCTCCTGGCAGGGTAACTGGGACAATTTGATCACGCTGTTTGATTATCCCCCCGCCATCCGGAAGGTGATCTACACCACCAATGCGATCGAGTCACTGAACAGCGTGCTGCGCAAAGCGACCAAACAAAGGAAGCTGTTCCCGACCGATGAGTCGGCGCTCAAAGTGGCGTACCTCGCGATACAGCAGGCATCCAAGAAATGGACCATGCCGATCCAGAATTGGAAGCTTGCTCTGAATCGCTTTATTATCGAGTTCGGTGATCGCCTGAACGGTCACCTGTAATGGCGTGGGCAGTTACACAGAATTATTTACAGGCTC
>NZ_JAPDBM010000177.1:0-1302 GCF_027705265.1 Aeromonas sp. QDB11
TTGGGCGATCGGCATGGATGTTATTGAGTGATCGGCATGAATGTTATTGAGCGATCGCCATGCGTGGGAATACGCACATTGTTCCCTTCGATTAAATTCCTACCATAGGCATACATCGTCTGAGTACATCCGAGTTCAATTGCCTTCTCAGCATACTCAGTTGCCAATATCATATCTTTAGGGCAGGCCTTGCCTTCACTATAATAAAAATATAGTTGTCTCAATGCCAACAAGTCACCATCTAGACTTGCTGGCTTTAGTAAATCGAAGGATTCAACATAAGCCCCAGAATTGTATAAAAGAGCCCCAAGTAACGCTTGAGAAGGTTGATGATTTCTCCTTGCAGCAGACCTTAGTGCGGTGAATGCTCTCTGCTTATAGGGGTCATCATCCGGCCTGTCGGCAACTAACAACGCAAATTCATAGTTGTATTCAGACCTTGCTCTAGAATGAACCAGCTCTTCTCTTTCTTTTTGGTTACACCACAAATTGACTGACACTTTATCTAATTCGGCATCCAGTTCAACCGCAGCCAAATATAATTGCAAGGCAATTTCATCATGACTCGAAAGATGAATGCTTTGACGTTCAGTTACAAACGTAGTGGGTAGCTTTTGAAAGTATGCATCATGAAGAGCACTAATTGCCTTCCCACCTAAAAACTTATCTTTTGCATTGTCAGAAAAAAGCGCCTTATATATTATTTCTTTTTCTTCAACCCCTCTTAGATCACCTTCAATAATTACTACATTAGCCTGAGACAAAGAGTACAGCGGAGATAAATCTTTCAATAATGAACTAAATAATGATCTTGTTTTAACGAAAGTCGATATTAGTTCATTGCGTTGTGTATCGTGCGATAACTCTTTATTGGCATGCACTGCATTATTTGCAAATTGTCTTACCTTATGTAGCTTATCCTTAACATCCCGATTAAAGATGCGCTCACTGTACAGAAAGTCGATAAAGTCACGTAGTGTTAAATCGTCTGTTCCATTGAGATTTTTCTTCTTCGCTAGTTCTGCGCACCACAGCTCCAAAATTTGCCTGAAACGCGTCAGAGACACGTCTGGCAGTACCCGTTGATACTCAATAGCCTCCTTATAAAGGTTTGCAATCTTAGTACCAAAGACAGAGACAAAGTCCGTATCAAAAACCGTATTGCACTCTTTGTTCATAAAAATCCTTTTGTCCCTGTTCATTGTTATTTATTGTTGTTAGATACAATGTAACCGTTCACCGGGACGGTGTTGACAGCACCAACTCCTCCGGGAACGGGTAGTCGGTTTTCTCGATGCAGGA
>NZ_JAPDBM010000178.1:0-1266 GCF_027705265.1 Aeromonas sp. QDB11
CAGGGCTGACGCATCAGTGTTTATACTTTGAACAACCCCATACATTCGAACAAATATTGTTCATTCAGACAGCAGAGCCTGCGCTTGTTGGCCATGCTTAGATTACGTGATTTGTTTTGCTTCAGCATGTTCAGTATCCACTGCCTGATGACCGCTAAGTTTTCCCCAGCGAAGCCCGCTCTGGCCTGAAGTTGATCCTCTCCGAACGCAATATCTAAAGTCCAGTGCAGCAGATTTTCTACCGACCAGTGCGCTCGGGTTGCCTTCAGCGCTGAGGTGGCATCCAACGCTCGGCTACTTATATAAAATCTCACGAAATCATAGCCTTTGCCATTTTCAATTCGCTCAGCCTGCACGGCTATGATCGTCTTCGCTTTCCACTGCTGGCAAACTGGCATGCTTTCATCAACCATCAGAACCCAACAACGTCGATGCTCTTTTCGCCCATGTTCTGAGTCAAATTGTTCAGTAAAGCCGTGCCCCGAAACATCGGTTTCATTCTTATCCCAATACGCTTGGAACTGTTCTTTTACTTCAGTATTGAGGCTAGGTTGGTTGTCTTTCACTGCAAGCAGGTAATCACCCGACTTTTTGAGGATGGTGTCGGCGATTTTTACCTGTGTACCCATCGCATCAATACTGACTAAACACCCTTTTAATTCAAGAAGTTGGAGTAGCTCAGGTATTGCCGTGATCTCGTTAGATTTGTCAGCGACTTTTTGCTGGCCAACACACATCCCCAGCTCAGTTGACCAGACATTGACCATATGAACAGCGTTGGCACCTCGCCCTTTAGCGGTAGCACGAAGAGCTTTACCATCAACCGCTAGTTGGCCAACCAGCTTATCATCGCCCATGATGTCGCCGATCCACGCTTGAAAAATGGATTTCAGACTGGCGGGAGGCAGAGTGGCAAAAATGCGGTTGAATGTGTCGTGTGATGGAATGCCGCCAGGCAAGCTCAACCAGCGCCGGAACCATGGCTCTCGCTCTTGAGCAAACAAGGTAATCTCGCTCCAAGTATCAAAACCGCACATCATGGCGCAGATGGCCATGAAAACAACCTCTGACAAGATATGCGAGCACTTGGCCTGATTGCGTGGGTCTGGAATTGATTCAAGGTAGTCGAGCAAAGACTTCTGGGCCATAAAAATAAACAGTTAGTTAAGATCTCGACTATTTACAGCTTGGCAACGCAAGGTACAATTAAAATCGTACTTGGCGCCGCTCAACTGATCGATACTTGATCAACTAGCGCAAAGAATG
>NZ_JAPDBM010000179.1:0-1154 GCF_027705265.1 Aeromonas sp. QDB11
GGTCCTGCATCGAGAAAACCGACTACCCGTTCCCGGAGGAGTTGGTGCTGTCAACACCGTCCCGGTGAACGGTTACAAAGAAAGACGCTATAAACGCGGGCAGAAAAATAGTGATCGGCATGATGTTATTGGCCGATCGACATGATGTTATTAGCCAACGAGAACATTTGGTTCTCTTTTGATATCTCAGCGTGTTTTACTGGAAGCCAACAAGAGGCATCGTCATGGCAAGCATAATAAATACAATAAAAAACCATCCGCGCTTATTCGCACTTTCTATATTATTGCTGGTTGCAGGTTGTGTTCTGATCGGGTTACTGATGAATGACGACGAGATGGACGTGCAGCAATACAGCTTTGCCACAACAGAAGGCGTGCATTATACCATCACCATGAATCAAGACCCAGACAGCAAATCTGAGCGTTTTAATATCCGGCTGTTGACCTTAGATACCAGTTCGGCACCATTAATTTTCATGAAGTCGGTACATCTCTCTTCCGGTGGCCAATATTTCGACTGTGATATGAGCCTTAAAATTCCATCGTGTGCAAATAACGAACAGCCAACGAATGGTGTGGTGTATCTGAAGGCATACCCGGTGCATCAAATATACTGAGCGCATTAAGGCATACGTCTTGGCGGATGCTGTTTTATTTAAATCGATCTATTTTTGGCGCGTAGCCGCCGAACAATACAAGCTAAATAGCTATTTAGCGAAAGGTGCGAGTGGACCCGGACAAGCTGTGCCGTCATGATGCACGCCATCGAGAAAGTAAGACATAGACGAGAGATAGCGGACCAAAAAAAATAGCACAAAATATAAGTGCGACTATGGTGGCCCCAACTGTCTGCGTGGAGCCCATGCACCCACATACCGGTGCATAGAGGATGCATGCAAGGGAACAAAAAACAGCGACTGCATAGAATAACCGGGGTAGCTGGACACTACGCAGTAGACAAACCACCCATAAACCTGCGAGAACTAAGAATGGCATGCTAGCAGTGATAAGAAAATCAAGTGGGCTGCTGGTCCATCTCCCGATTACGATATCGAGCATAAGCATTTCTCCACTGGCCTAACGCCGGAGTTAAGCCGCCGCGCGTAGCGCGGTCGGCTTGAACGAATTGTTAGACATCATTTACCAACTGACTT
>NZ_JAPDBM010000180.1:0-1151 GCF_027705265.1 Aeromonas sp. QDB11
CCTTCCGGTACCCAGAAGGCGTTCACCTCACGGTAGTAGTCGCGATCTTCCAGCTCCTCGGCCAGCAGCTCATCGTCACAGTCGTAGAGGAAGTACTCGTCGCTCTCATCGGCAAAGCGGCGGGTCAGCTCGGCGCGACGGGCGGCGAAGGAGTCAGAGATGTACTTGAGGAAGATAAGGCCCAGCACGATGTGCTTGTACTCGGCGGCGTCCATGTCGGCACGCAGCTTGTCTGCGGCAGCCCACAGGGTCTTCTTCAGCCCCTCGATACCTGTCGCTTGCGGCGCATCCTTGGCCTGCTTGCCCTTGCCACTGGCCTTCGCTTTGCGTGGTGCAGCGACGGCGGCGTCGCCTTCCAACACCCGGAGTACAGCACCGCCCCGCCCGCGCCCCTTGCGCAGAACGCCCTGTTCCAGCAGGGCCTCGCGTGCGGCGGTAAAGTCCTCATCGGTCAGGTCGCTGAATTGGGCTTTCAAGGTTTCCATCAGGGCTTGGTTGCCGATACTGCTGCCATCTTCAGGAACGGCGGCCAGCAGCGCTTGGCTGAGCTCGTTGAGGTCGGTCATGGGGTTCTCCGGTTATGCGTATTGCCGTCATAACCCACCTGCGCGAAAGCCAAGGTGAGGATGCGGGCCAAGTCGTCAGACTGACGGAACGGCGCATGCCGAGCCTTGCGGGCGCAGCAGGGACCTATCCAGGGTGGTGGGTCAACAGAAGGCGATGCAGCCAAGGTGATGCATCGGCGAGAAAAAGTCCGGCCCGTCAGTCGTCTATCCATTATCTGGCGGGCAGTTTATACAAATGAACCCCGCAGCACTATGCGTAATGTCACGCGAAAGGTGATCACTGCGCATCGTTGTTATTGCAGAGATGAAATGGTCAACGTCTCACGTTAGCGGGCAAAAAAACAAAGGAAAGGCCATGAATTGGCCTTCCCCACGACCTATCCCATTAATCACGGATGAGTAGGTGCCAAAATGTAACCACAAGCGGATTGGTGGTCACGTCTTGCGCTTAGGATTGGCGTCCATGTTCGTCGCTGGGTAAATGACTAAGTAGACATAGCCGTGGCTGCCAAGGGTATCGGCTTCGCAGGTAAAGCCTCCATGCTGGATAGTGATACGTTGCTGGCGCTGGGCATCCAGTTCGCC
>NZ_JAPDBM010000181.1:0-1099 GCF_027705265.1 Aeromonas sp. QDB11
AGGTCGGGATGATCCTGCCCGAGCCGTTCCAAGTCCGGGGCCAGCCGATCCTTGCTGCGTTTCCAAGTGATCTTGCCGTCGGCAAAGAGTCCTGCCGTAGCCTCTCCCAGCGTGGCCTGTAGCCGCTGCTTGATCTGTGATTCGCGTAGCTCCACTTCCTCCTTGTGTTCGCGCAGATGCAGCAACTCCCCGAACAGCTGGTTGAACTCGGGTGAATCGGAGAGATCGACGGTTTCCCCGTCATCGCGGGGGAAGAGCCAAGCCAGCGCCGAGCCTGCATCTTCGGAGCCATCGGGCTCGGGCTGCTGGTCGTGGGTGACCTGATGCCAGAATTGCGCTTCCCGCTCGGTGAGATCCCGGATCTTTTCCTCGTCGCGTTCGATGCGGTAAATCCGAAAATCTTGACCACCGATTAGTACCGCCACTTCCGCCCAGGCATGACCGGTGACGGCGAGCTGATGCAGTACCTGACACTGGTAGGCGACCGGTACGCCCTCCTCCCATTGGGGGGCACTGTGATAGCTGGCAGTCTTGATTTCGAGGATGCCGGGGCCGTCGGGGTGGCCCACCACCTCCCGGTCGAGATTGGCGAGCATAAACAGGTGCTCGGGGTGCTGTAGTACCGCATTGACCCGGCGCACCCGATAACCGGTGCGCTTGGCGTAGACCTGCGCCAACACCGGTTCGAGCTCGATACCCCACAGCACAGCTTCTTTGTGGGAGATATCTTCCGGCTCCTTACGCCCGGTCTTTTCCAGCCACAGTGACAGCGGGCATTTATAGGGTGAGAGGCCCACCGCAACGGCGGCATCGGATGAACCTAGCCCAAGCTTGCGGATCGCCAACCACTGCTTGCGAGAGAGGTCGGTGGTGGAGGCTAAGCGAATAGCCTGACCGTATTTGGCTTTTGCTTTCATCATTACTCCTTGTCAGCGGCATAAACGTCCCCGCCCGGCCTGATGGCTGGGTAGGGGTCTATGACGGGTAAATGAAATAAATCGGTAGAGCGGGGATTACTGCAGCGTAACTGTTCACCCAGATGGCATTGACAGGAAAAAGTGAGACGATCATCCCTTGATCCACTGTTGCCCCTTGCCTG
>NZ_JAPDBM010000182.1:0-1087 GCF_027705265.1 Aeromonas sp. QDB11
CAGGCAAGGGGCAACAGTGGATCAAGGGATGATCGTCTCACTTTTTCCTGTCAATGCCATCTGGGTGAACAGTTACGTTGCCGTGCTCGTTCAGGCGGCGAATAAGCTGGAAACGCTCGCTCTTCCAGCTGGTCATCACGGTGAACATTACCGCGCCCAGGGTGAGCGGCAGCCAGCCGCCGGAGAAGATCTTGGCGAGGTTGGCGGCAAAGAGCGGCACGTCGATACAGAGCAGCGCGGCAAACAGGATGGCCACCAGATACTTGTTCCAGTGCCAGCTGTTCTTGGCCACCGAGCAGGAGAGGATGGAGGTGAGTACCATGGTGCCGGTCACCGCGATGCCGTAGGCCGCCGCCAGATTGCTGGAGTGCTCGAAGCTCATGATGACGATCACCACCGAGATATAGAGCATCCAGTTGATGACCGGAATATAGATCTGGCCGGACTCCTGCTCGGAGGTGTGGACGATGCGAATGGGGGAGAGATAACCGAGCCGCACCGCCTGCCGGGTCAGCGAAAAGACCCCGGAGATCACCGCCTGGGAGGCGATCACCGTCGCCATGGTTGCCAGCAGCAGCAGCGGCACCAGCGCCCATTTCGGCGCGAGCAGGAAGAAGGGGTTGGCAATGGCTGCCGGGTTGCTCAGCAGCAGCGCACCCTGACCGAAGTAGTTGAGCACCAGCGAGGGCAGCACCACGATAAACCAGGCGAGGCGAATGGGATTTTTGCCAAAGTGGCCCATATCCGCGTAGAGCGCCTCCACCCCTGTGATGGCCAGCACCACGGCGCCGAGGGCAAAGAAGGAGGTGGTCTGGTACTGGATAAAGAAACGCACCGCCCAGATGGGGTTAAGCGCACCCAGCACCTCGGGGTTGTGGATGATGCCGCGCAGCCCCAGCACCGCCAGCGTCATAAACCAGATCAGCATGATGGGGGCAAACAGCTTGCCCACCATGGCGGTGCCATGTTTCTGGATGGCAAACAGCAGGGTCAGCACCAGCACCGAGAGAGCGGCGTTTTTCAAGATAGTTGTCGCGCAAAGCTGTTTTAAGCAGCCTCTTTCTGCTCCGGCTCGGGTTTCTCGGGC
>NZ_JAPDBM010000183.1:0-1071 GCF_027705265.1 Aeromonas sp. QDB11
GCAACGTTGATTCCAGATGGCGCTCAATGACGCTTAGCACCTCTGATAGTTGGTTCGAAATTTCGATGGTCACCGCTTCCCTCATGATGTCTAACGGGCGAGGTAAGCCGACCGCAGAATGCGGGTCGGCTTGACCGAAATGTTAGAACCAGAAGCCAAAACGGATAACTTGAATTTGGCGACGGGCGCTAACCGTGAAAAAACGCTGCGCCACCGAGGCGGCACAGCACTGCAAAAACGATAGCTGCTTGCGCTTGCTACGCAAGGGCTAGAGGCCAAAAAGACTGAAAACCTGCGCAGCCCATGCAGGCGAAGCCCGGAAAAAAGGCAAAACAGGCACTGAATAACGCCT
Source organism: Aeromonas sp. QDB11 (assembly GCF_027705265.1). Taxonomy (NCBI): domain Bacteria; kingdom Pseudomonadati; phylum Pseudomonadota; class Gammaproteobacteria; order Aeromonadales; family Aeromonadaceae; genus Aeromonas; species Aeromonas sp. QDB11. Next base: position 353 of record NZ_JAPDBM010000183.1, read on the forward strand.
GAAAAGCTAAATGCCGTTTGAATAAACATGAGCTAAATAAAGCTGGGTTTCAGTGGTGCTAACGTTGGACGTAACGAGAGCCGGAGCGCAGCGGAGGGAACCAAAATGCGCAGCATTTTGGCGTCCCGTTGACGGAATGGTTAGCCGTTTCGACGCGCATAAACGGAGTGGGTGTACGGAATTACAGCTTGAATGGTTTCGGTTGAGACAAGCTCGAATTCTGTTTCGTTGAGCATTGGGAAGAAGGCGTCACCCTCGAAGGTTTGATGTACCTCAGATAGAAACACGCCGTGGGCGTGAGGTAGTGCCAGAGTGTATATCTCAGCTCCGCCCGCGACGTAGAGTTCATTGCCGAGTTCGGATGCCAAAGCGATAGCGTGCGACAGCGTTGAAACAACTACGCAGCCAGTGGCGCGGTAGTTAGCTTGGCGTGAGATTACCAATGTGTGACGGTTCGGTAGAGGCTTGCCGATAGACTCAAAGGTCTTTCGCCCCATGACAACGACTTTTCCCTCAGTGAGTCTGCGAAAAATCTTCTGCTCACCCGGAATTTTCCAGGGGATATTAGGACCATTGCCAATAACCCGATTGGCTCCCATCGCAGCAACGAGATAAATGCGTACTGATTCCGAGTTCATATGGCTAACTTTGTTTTAGGGCGACTGCCCTGCTGCGTAACATCGTTGCTGCTCCATAACATCAAACATCGACCCACGGCG
>NZ_JAPDBM010000184.1:0-1048 GCF_027705265.1 Aeromonas sp. QDB11
AAGGGATAACCGATGGTAAAGTAAGTTATCCCTGTCGAGATACTGAAAAGCGTTATCCTCGTTTTTCCCAAAACTGTTTTGCCAGTTCGCTCAGAGCGCTAGTTAACTGAGCGACAGATTTCGCACTTTGCAAATTATTCTGCCCGGTCTGTACATTGGTATCAGCAGCATCGCGTATATTGATAATACTGCGGTTTATGTCTTCACTTACTGCTCCCTGCTGCTCGACCGCAGTCGCTATTTGCGCGTTCATGTCGGTAATTTCGTTAACGCGTTGGCCAATTCCATCAAGAGCTGTAGCTGCTTCCTCTGCGTGAGCTACACTCGTGTGCGCTTGCCGACTACTTTGCTCCATGACTGTAACAGCGGATTGCGCTCGCTCTTGTAGAGCGCTGATCATGCTTTGAATATCCGTTGTCGATTGCTGTGTGCGAGCAGCAAGACTGCGAACCTCATCGGCGACAACAGCAAAACCACGCCCCTGCTCACCAGCACGCGCGGCCTCAATTGCTGCGTTGAGTGCCAACAAATTCGTTTGCTCGGCGATCCCTCGTATAACGTCAAGAACTTTTGATATCTCGTTACTTTGACCTTCAAGCTCATGAATAACCTGAGCGGCTTGCCTAATTTCACCTTCAAGGGCAGTGATTGACTGGCTTGTGTGGGCTACCAGACGCTGGCCAGATGCCGCCTCAGTGTCTGCTCTTCCGGCCGCATCTGCAGCATGCTGTGCATTGCTCGCAACCTCTTGAATGCTTGCCACCATTTGGTTTACTGCCGTTGCTATTTGATCTGTCTCTGCCTGCTGCTCAACTGTAAGTACATTGCTTGACTCAATATCCTTTAGTAGGCCTCGGGTGTGTTCGCTAAGCCGATTTGATGCATCACCTATGCGACCTACTATGGCGCCTGTTTCAGCTTGCATCATTCGTAAAGCAAACTCTATTTGGCCAAACTCATCGGTGCGCCCAGTGTAGAGGGATTGACTTAATGGGTTATTGGAAATATTCCTGGCTCTTTCAACCAGTCTTCCAAGAGGAGAGAGAAT
>NZ_JAPDBM010000185.1:0-1035 GCF_027705265.1 Aeromonas sp. QDB11
AAAACTCTGAAATCGGTAACTAAAAACCCACGTAGCAGTGCTTTACAGAGTTTTTTCTAATCAGAAACGTGGGGGTAATCATCGACAATGCGATAGGTACGTTTGAAGTTGGCCTGTCACGAGCAGCCGGCTTCTACAGCCATGTAACCCCTTCCCCCAAACCCGGCTCAGGCCGGGTTTTTTGATCCCTCCTCGCTATTTCTCTCGCAAATCCGTCGTTCTTTACGCCGATTTTACGCCTGCCACATGGCGCTTTATGGCGCCTTTACGCCTGTTTTACATACCCTTTTCAGCGTCAATGACACCAACAGAGTCGATATGGTCTTACATCGGCTCTCGCAGCTAATTATCTCAATGGAGTCGATATGAATTGGCTATATCTGCTGCTCGTCCTCGCCTTGATGGCCTATCTGATGCGCGCACTCACGCGCAGTCACGAGTGAGGAACTAGAACATGTGGCAAGAAATAATCTATCCGGTTGCCTTCGTGCTGCTGGTTCTGCTGCCGGCACCGCTGCTGGGCAACTACATCTACCGGGTATTTGAAGGCAAAACCCGCTGGCTGGCACAGGTCGAGCGCGCCACGCTGGCCTGTTGCGGCACCGATGGACGGGAGCAGGACTGGAAGTCCTACGCCCTCAGCCTGCTGGCCTTCAACGGCGCCGGTTTCGGTCTGCTGTTCCTGATCCTGATGGCGCAGGGGTTGCTGCCCCTCAACCCGCAGCAACTGCCGGGTCTGAGCTGGCAACTCGCCTTCAACACCGCGGTCAGTTTTATGACCAACACCAACTGGCAAGCCTATTCCGGTGAGGCCAGCCTCTCCTACTTCAGCCAGATGGTGGGTCTGACCACCCAGAACTTCGTCTCCGCAGGGACGGGCGCCGCTGTAGCCATTGCCCTGTTCCGCGGTATCGCCCGCCAGCAGACCATCAACCTTGGCAACTTCTGGCAGGATCTGGTGGCTAATAACATCATGTCGATCAGCCAATAACATCATGCCGATCACCATTTTTCTACCCGCAGGAACTGCGTCTT
>NZ_JAPDBM010000186.1:0-1034 GCF_027705265.1 Aeromonas sp. QDB11
AATCGACGAGCCAGCACCTCTGGGGGGACAGACTCTCGTTGAGCAGCGATCGCCATCAACCACTGTTCGACCAGCGCAAGATGGTAGTCCTCCCAGCTGCCACTGGATGTATCCATCTTTTCATACAAGGCTCTGGCATTCGCCAGCAACTCGAGGGCGAAGAGTTCTCCCTCCCTTGGAGAGGCGACGATCCCCTTGGCCAGCAACGGAATAAACTGATTTTGCAAGGTATCGAAGAAGGCATCCACCTCCTTATAATCCCAGGAAGGGGGGCGACGAGTGAGCTTGCTATACTCTTTTTTTGCCAATGCCAATAAGGCATCCTCAGCAGTAAGGTACTGGTTAATCAGGTGCTTTTTTGCGAGGGGAAGATGCGTTGCCAGGTCAAGCACGATAGCCAACAGCTCGGCTTGGCTTTTGCTTTCCAGTTTACTCAATTGCGCTTTGGTTAATATTCGTGCCATCAGCTGAACTACCCATTATCAGGTCTATCTAATCGAACATTGTGCCTGAGACCGATATAGATGCCTATCCATTGGAGCGACATCCCCCGGATGACAGAGACCATAAAGAACACATGGTTAAGAAACCATGTCTACGTCGCTGGAGGCGCTCAGCAATGAACACCTGCAAGAGCAAGCCACCAAGGCCCGATTTGCTGCTCGTATCCTTCATGCCCACTTTCTGGCACAACGTAGCGAACACCAGTGGTGGTACCCATCAAGATTGGCCGCAACGAGCCGTGTCCCTTTGGCTGCGGCTAGAAGTACAAGCAGTGCTGTTTGCACTGACCAACAACATAGATAGCAAGAGAGGGCCATTGGCCCTCTCTTGCATTAGGCAACATGGGGAGGATAGGTACAGTTATGTGGTCAACGCTGTTCATCAGGCTAGTCCGAGTTGAGTCGTCGACAATGATAACTAGTCTTGTAGGTGTGGGTTCAAATGTGGGTTCAAAACGAAAAAGGCACTATCAATAAAATGATGGTGCCTTTATTTTCAATAGCTTAGCTGTTATGGCTTAGTTCATGCCG
>NZ_JAPDBM010000187.1:0-1030 GCF_027705265.1 Aeromonas sp. QDB11
TAGGCAGAGAAAATCCAAGCAAAACAACACGTTAGACGGTATTATTAATTCGCTTGCCGCTTAAGGTTCTGTACATGTGTTCATGTATACATCTAATGCTGAAATGGATTACGTTTATGCAAATAGAGAGTTCATACAAAAATAATATATGCTTGAAAATTGATTTTCAAAAAAACTCTGAAAAACCTCAACGGGTTTTTGACTCCATGAGTCTTCTAATTAGTAGCGTTGAAGAGTTCCACGAAAGTGTCTTACACGCAGTAGATACAGAAATCAGACCTTTCCTTCTATTATCAGATATTAATGAAGGATCCATAAAATCTTGGCTCACCATCAATATAGACGGTGAAATCCCTAATGAAAAGCAAAGTAAATTCATTGGGTTCATGAACTATTGTACAGAACGATTAATCACTTTTATAAAAGACAAAGATACTATAACAAATGTAGATGAATTAGACCCTCTTATAAATGAACTTCATAGAAAAGCCGATGAGCTTAGACTCGAAGAATTCCCGAATGTCTTTGACCTTAACAGATATCGATTGTTGAAATCTTATACATCCATCAGTGATGCATCAGGAAAGCTTAATGCTCATGATGATATATATGTTTTAGCAAATGGGCATACTGTAAAGCTTAATAAAAATTTCAAACTGACAAAGGATGACATTGATTTACTAATCGTGGATTCAACTCGAAGCAATATAACAAAAGAAACTCTCATCATTAAAAAAGCAGATTTCATTGGTAACTCCATGTGGGATTTTATTAAAGGGAAAACAAAAATATCAGCTAAGATGCGTGTTCCTGAATGGTTGACAGAGTTTCATAATCGGAAGGTATTAGTGGCACCTGGAGATGGCCTATTATGCGATTTAGTTACTATTGTATTTTATGATAAATATGACAAACCTGTAGAGACAAAATATGAAGTAATCAAGGTGCACAACCAGGGCGAGAGCGTGAACATATTGTTAAATTGACTTCAATTCAGCCAGCCCTGCATCCAATACCTTTTCCAGATATG
>NZ_JAPDBM010000189.1:0-1010 GCF_027705265.1 Aeromonas sp. QDB11
AACTCGAGCAAGGTCGTCAGCTGGATGACTTCCTCATCTAAATAGACAAGGCCATGCCCTCACGGTGTGGCCTTTCTGTTTACACGCTCCGTGGCTAATTAGTGCCAGCTCTCGTCGTTACGAACCAGGAATATTCGGTAATGATCTGTCGCATGACAGAGGTCAGCTCTAATGACATTATTCAAAGCATCCTTTAGCATGTACATGATGCTGGCTTAGCTCAGTAGGTAGAGTAACTGACTTGTAATCAGTAGGTCACCAGTTCGATTCCGGTAGCCAGCACCACAATTATCACCGAATTCCTCATAGCCGACCCCGATGCCAGCCATAAAAGACTTAGACGCAGAACGTACCGATTTGGATGCGCGATTACGTGAAGCCATTGATAGCTGGGATCCACGTCGACCCAGACGCTGGCTAGCTAAATATGGCGGTTGGCGAGTTGAAAAACGATCACTCCTCACACAGCGATATTGTGCGATACGCGACGAAGCCCAAGCCTTGCTGACAAGTAGTTAGCCAGGAAGTTTATTGTGATTACCTGAACAAATTGCTCCATGGGTAGTCCAATGTGCCTACCCATCACCCAGCGTAATGACGGAATTAGATGTCTATCAATCCGAATCCACCTTTGCCGCGTTACTTGCAAGTAAGCACATTGGCTGCACGAACAGCCGCGAGCAATCAGCGCCCGTGAAGCCGCAGACGTGTTTGGCGTCTCGCCTTGGTCCATAGAGCGAGATTTTGCCAGGGTTCGAGCGTTGTCCGGGATCGTTGTGTTCGATGAGCAACGAGTACCCAGCAAGGGTGGGCAGCAGTATCTACTGCGGGTGCTGCAGGTAGACCGGAAACAGCAGATCTATTGGTTAGGGAAGGCTGCTGACGGTGGCGTACCCAAGGCGTTGTTCGAGCTGGTGGATTTACAGCATAAATAAGGTGAACTGGCGCAGGCCAGAGCCAGTTATGCCAAGGCCGCCCAACAAGGACACATTCTCGCCCAGTACACCTAC
>NZ_JAPDBM010000190.1:0-1004 GCF_027705265.1 Aeromonas sp. QDB11
GCTCGAAGGCGATCCGCTCATCGCCGTAGCGAAAGCTAAAGGATGGAGCTGGAGCCTGGGCCTGAGCATCGCCCTTGGCCCGAATAGGCACATTCATCTGATCAGACTCCGCTCAAGCCGACTCGGGTGATCTGCACCACCATCTCGACGATCTTCTTGGCCTGCTCCATACCACTGCCGATTGCTTTGCACTCCTGGAACATGCGCGGCAACAGTTTCTTGCGAATACCCGCCTCGATGTTCTGCGGGTTGATGGAGTGCTCGGCCACAGACGCATCCACGACCGTATCGATCTCGAAGGCCAGCTTTATCCACTTATCCTGTACTTGGCTGTCGGTAATGGCGAACACCTCCGGCAGTACCTTTTTGAACACCCCAAAGTAGGCCTGAGCGTGGCGATGCCCAGCAAAGGCGTCAGGTATGTCACTCAGGCGGCGCTCCTGCACCTGCTCTTCGAACTCCCGAAACAGCATGTACTGCTTGAGCGGGTGCTCGAACAGCTTCTCTGCCTCCTCGATAGCTTGTCGCAGCAGCTTGGAGAAGGCTTCCTGGGCGTAAGGGTCATCTCGTAGCTCCTGCTCAATCATGCGGCTGACCCGCGTTTTGATGATGTCGGTCTCGTTGCGGGTCTTGTTCTCGTTCCACTCTTCTGGCTGCTGCTGGCCCATCTTGCCGACCTCGTAGACGCCACCCGGCTCTTTGACCTCTACACCGACCACATGCTTATCCAGCAGCTTCTTCACCTGCTCGGCATATTCGTCGTAGTCAACCTTCTCACCGGCATCCTGCTGCACCAGTTGGCGCAGGCTGGAGAGCTGTTTCACCGTCTCCTTGTAGTGACGGCGATCCGCCTCGCTAAAGGCACCGTCCTCGAAGAAAGAGGCCGACTGCAACGCCACTTTCAGGCAACTGGCAAACGCCGTGAGCGCCTCGTAGAAGTCTTCTCGCACCTTGAGGTTCACATCCACCAGTTCGCCGTCCAGTTCCTCCATCTTGGGCACCAG
>NZ_JAPDBM010000191.1:0-996 GCF_027705265.1 Aeromonas sp. QDB11
TAACTTCGCTCCCTTCGTTCCGGCAGCACAAACTGTCCCGCCTGTTTCTCCAGGTCAGCTACCCGCTTCGGGATAGTACCCGGTGATAGGTACGGCATGCAGCTCAGTTCATGGATAAGATAGACCGACGCCATGTGAAAACTCAGCTGACTCGCCGTGTATCCCTTTAGACTCGCCGCCATCTTCACCATCTGGCTACGCAGCAGGTTGTACGCCAACAACACGCCCCACAGCTCTTGCCGTATCCCCATTGCCTTCTTGCTACGCAGGGTCAGTCGGTGTTGTTGCAGGCTGTGCTTCATCTCCCGATAGCCCAACTCGATTTCCCAGCGATGGCTGTAGAGCTCGACGATGTCAGCCCCCGGGAAACGCATCGGGTCGACCATCGAGGTCAACACTTGGCGCTCCTTGCCGTTGAGGCTGCGGGTCAGCAAGCGGGCTTCCAGCGTGTCCGGCAGTTGCGGCCACTTCTTGCGTGCCTGTGGACTGGTCTTGAGATGCACCAGCACATCCTGACGCCCCAGCTTGCGCACCACCTCATACTGCGTGCCCTTTTTGAGCGGCAGCAACCAGTGCCGCTCGCAGCCGGTGGTTTGCCAGGCGTGGAGCAGGCCAAGCGAATAGAACCCCTTGTCGAACAGGGTCAGCGAGTGGTCTGGCGTGCGCGCGATAAGCTGCTCGGCCAGCACCATCTCGTTGACGGTGCAACTCTCCATGACCGCTTGCACAAGCAGGTGGCTGGTGAGCTCCATCTGGCAGAGCATGCGCACCTGCGGATAAGCGGTCTCGCCATGCTGGGTGCCGGGTTTGGCAAACGCAGCGGCATTGTCCGGGGTATCGGGCGTGCGCCACATCACGCCATCAACGGCGAGCAGTTGCAGCCCTGCCCAGCCGGGGTGATTGGCCTGCTGGTGCCAGAGCGAGGCGGTCTCGTGAAACAGCCGTTCGATACTCTTGTCCCCGAGCTTTTGGCGGGCTTGCAGGAAGGCGCTGGGG
>NZ_JAPDBM010000192.1:0-994 GCF_027705265.1 Aeromonas sp. QDB11
CTTTTACTCCGCCTGATCGGCATCGGTCAAGTTGGCGCCCTGTTTTCTCATCGATTCTCCCGTTAAGGTCACGCGCACCGCTCTGTGGATCAGTCGGTCCAAGATCGCCTCGGCGAAGGTTGCCTCTCCGATCATCCCGTACCACTTCTCCACCGGCAATTGGCTCGCCACTATCGTTGAGACGTTGCCGTAGCGGGTATCGATGATCTCCAGCAGGTTGCTGCGTTCGCTCGCGTCCAGCATCTCCATGCCCCAGTCATCCAGGATCAGTACCCCTATGTTGCTTACCCGCTCCAGCAGTTTCGGATAGCTGCCATCCGCTTGGGCCAGTCGCATCTCTTCAAGTAGGGTTTTCAGCCGGTAATACCGCACGCCCACTCCTTGCCGGATAAAGTAACGGCCCAGGGCACACGCCAGGTAACTCTTGCCACAGCCTGCCGCGCCCGTTAGCAGCAGGTTTTGTTGATGACTCAGCCAGTGTCCTTCCAGCAGTTGGCGGATCTGCGCTTTGCTCACGCCTCGACCCGCCCGATAGTCGAGCTGCTCCACCTGTCCGGCTAGCCGGAACCGGGCTTGCTTCTCCAGGCGGTTGGTTTTCCTCTGCTCCCGCTGCACCAGCTCATGGCTCAGTAATAGTTGCAGCCGCTCTTCAAAACCCATATCCAGGTACAGCATGCTCTGGGCCTGCTGCTGGTTCAGAGCCTGTTTCATGCCGCTCAAGTGCAGGCGGCTTAGTTGTTCATCGAGGTGTAATTGCATCGGCTTCTCCTGATCCGTGGGGTTAGTGGAAGTAGTGCTCGCCATGGACATTGTCATGACGGATGTCTTGCAGCGGATCCTGTCGCTCGTTGGCAATGAGTTGTTGCTCCTCCAGGCCATGCTTGAGCATGCTGCGGATGTTGTGCAGCCGGTTGGCGCCGGTCAGGTGCCCCCGGAGGCAGGCCGCTTCCAGCCGCTCCTTGCCATAGGTTTTGCTCTGCCCCAGCAAGGCCAG
>NZ_JAPDBM010000193.1:0-977 GCF_027705265.1 Aeromonas sp. QDB11
ACGGTGAGCCACAGCCAGATGGGGGCTAATCTGCTGAGCTATATCGCTTTGCAGAGTGGTCAGTTCCACCAGAGCATCAGCAAGATACAGCAGCAGCTCAAGCAGCACTTCGGTTTGAGCTTTAGCCGAGGCGCCATCAGTGAAGCGCAAGGCCGGGTCAGCGCCATGCTCACCCCGACCCACCAAGCCATCAAACAGCAAGTGCAGTCTGCCGCCATCATCCATGCCGATGAAACCCGGCACCAGCGGGGCGGTGAGCGACGCTGGATGTGGCTGGCCCTGAGCAAGGTCGCGGTCTGCTTCATGACGGCGTTTGGCCGCGGTCAGGAGGCAGCGAAGCGGTTGCTGGGCAGTGAGCTTGATGGGGTGCTGGTGACCGACCAGTATGCGGGATACCGCTTCATCGACAGCGCCCAGCGCCAACTGTGCTGGGCGCATGTGCTGCGCAACGTGGCGGCGATTGCCGAGAGTAGCGACGCCGTCAACCAGCCTATCGGAGCCCGGCTGGTACTGCTGGCTGACACGGTGTTCAGAACCCGGCATGGCTATGAACAAGGCTGCTTAAGCCGGGAGCAGTACCAGCGAAGGTTGCAGCGATGTCGGCAAAGCTGGCGAAGGCAGCTGGAGCGGGGCAGTGTACTGTGTTCCAAGCGCTACCGTGGGCGCTGCCAGTTACTGCTCAAGGACGATGAGATGCTATGGCGTTTTATGGAAAACGACGAGATAGCGCTGACCAACAATGAAGCGGAGCGGGCGCTGCGTGGCTATGTGCTGTGGCGCAAGGGAAGCTATGGCGTCTGGTCGCATCGAGGCGAGCAGTTCAGGCAGCGTATCCTATCGTTGGTGGAGACGGCCAAGCGATTGGGCCGCTGCCCGCAGGAGTGGCTGAGGGCAGTTGTCAGGTCCTGCATCGAGAAAACCGACTACCCGTTCCCGGAGGAGTTGGTGCTGTCAACACCGTCCCGGTGAACGGTTAC
>NZ_JAPDBM010000194.1:0-970 GCF_027705265.1 Aeromonas sp. QDB11
TCGGCAAGCGACAGGGCCTGCGAGGCCTGACCATCCACGGAGACGGTAACCGACATGACGCCATCGGCCCCTTTGACCAGAGCCCAGCCGCCACTGATGTTGGCAGCCGTCTCAACCACAGCGGTTGTGCCATCCAGTGAGGCACTATCCGGATCGCTGATCGTCAGGGTCGGCATGTCGTCAACAACATTGACCGTGACGGCTGCTGTAGCCGAATCACCATCGACATCGGAAGCAACAACGGTGATGCCGGTGATGGTGATGGTGTTTTCACCGTTGGCTATGGCGTGCGGCAAGGCACCCTTCAACTCGGCGCTAACCCCAACCGTGCCGGCAGCCGGGTTGGCGCTGACCAGGGAAACCGTCAGCACAATGGTGCCACTGCTGCTGCCCAGATGCGCGTTCAGCACCCCCGAGTCGAGTGTCCAGAACAGATCGTCACCAGTGGCGCCATTGACGTTGACCGTGATGCCGCTGGTGCCCTGGAAGGCGAAACCCGCGAATGGATCAGAGCCAGCAACAAAGTTCACCGTGGCGTTGTCCGTCAGTGGCCCCTTGGGCGTGCCAGAACCGGCGAGCAGATCGTCTTCATCCAGGTCCAGGGTGACAGCATTACCGTTGCCCGGTCCTGTGCCGTCAAGCACGTTGATGGTTTGCGTGTCGCTGAACGGGTCGCCATCGGCATCGGTGCCGGAGATCGAGAAGTTCACCACGTCGGCCGGCTCCGTGTCGTTATCAACCGGCTTCGGATCGAACGTCCAGCTGCCATCGGCCTTGACCGTCAGCGTGCCGGAAGCTGTGTTGAAAGTAACCGTGTTCGCGGCGTCGGCAAGCGACAGGGCCTGCGAGGCCTGACCATCCACGGAGACGGTAACCGACATGACGCCATCGGCCCCTTTGACCAGAGCCCAGCCGCCACTGATGTTGGCAGCCGTCTCAACCACAGCGGTTGTGCCATCCAGTGAGGCAC
>NZ_JAPDBM010000195.1:0-961 GCF_027705265.1 Aeromonas sp. QDB11
CTGATGGATCCAACCCCTCCGCTGCTATAGTGCAGTCGGCTTCTGACGTTCAGTGCAGCCGTCTTCTGAAAACGACATTTGAACCGGGAACCTTCCCTTTTTGGCTAGGCGTGAAACAATGGTCATTTTCCCTATACCCAAAATGACCAGGAGGCCCGCATGAAAGTCGCACGCATCTACCTGCGCGTGAGTGTCATTTTCAGAAGACGACTGCACGGAATATCAGGAGTCGGCTGCACTGGTGGATTGCAGCGCGGTGTACAGGGCCGTCTTGCTCACCTTGAGCCGTGTAGCGGCCTCTCGGACATTAAGCCCGTTGGCGATGTGCTCCCGCGCTCGCTGCAACTTGTCGGCGGTGACAACCGGCTTTCGCCCGCCCTTCCTCCCACGAGCGGCGGCGGCAGTCAACCCGGCCTTGGTGCGCTCGCGGATCAAGTCGCGCTCGAACTGGCCCAGCGCGCCGAACACGTGGAAGATGAGCCGCCCGCCTGGCGTGGTGGTGTCGATGGCTTCCGTCAGAGAACGGAAGCCGACGCCTCGCGCTTCCAGCGCGCCTATCGTTTCGATTAGGTGCGGCATAGAGCGCCCGAGCCGATCCAGCCGCCAGACGGCCAGCACGTCGCCGTCGCGCAGGTAGGCCAGCGCATCAGCCAAGCCGGGGCGGTCGGCCTTGGCCCCGGAAGCCGTGTCCTCGAAAACGCGCTCGCAGCCTGCCTTGCGTAGCGCATCCGTCTGCAAGGCGGTGTCCTGTTCCGCCGTCGATACCCGCGCATAGCCGATCAGTGCCATTTGCCGCCTCTCTTGTCCGTCATTCCGTCCGCCTATCTTAATGTCCGACAACCCGTTGTGCAATAACTTTGCTGGACAGTGTCCGGCATGGCCGACTAATGATCGTTTGGCGGACAAGGCGACTGGCATCAGCCGAACAGCTCGCTATGGGAGCCAAGCCGCGCCAGTCGCA
>NZ_JAPDBM010000196.1:0-957 GCF_027705265.1 Aeromonas sp. QDB11
GGCTCTGTTGCAAAGATTGGCGGCAGTCAGAGGTAGGCTGTCGCTCTGCGCCGATCAGGCGGCTGCTGCGAAATGGTGGTTGAGCATGCCCATGGCCTCCGTCAGCGCCGAGGGCCCAATGCCAAAAGCTCTCTCCACAAGGCGCACCTCGCCCCTGATGCCGGGCTGCAGGCACCAGGGGCGAGCCTGTCCTTTGCGCAGGGCTCGCATGACTTCGAATCCCTTGATCGTGGCATAGGCCGTGGGGATCGATTTGAAACCGCGCACCGGCTTGATCAGTATCTTGAGCTTTCCGTGATCGGCCTCGATCACGTTATTGAGATACTTCACCTGCCGGTGGGCCGTCTCCCGGTCCAGCTTTCCTTCGCGCTTCAATTCGGTGATCGCTGCACCATAGCTCGGCGCTTTGTCGGTATTGAGCGTGGCAGGCTTTTCCCAGTGCTTCAGGCCTCGCAGGGCCTTGCCCAGGAACCGCTTCGCTGCCTTGGCGCTGCGGGTCGGCGACAGGTAGAAATCGATCGTGTCGCCCCGCTTGTCGACTGCCCGGTACAGGTAGGTCCACTTGCCCCGCACCTTGACGTAGGTTTCATCCAGGCGCCAGCTCGGATCAAAGCCACGCCGCCAGAACCAGCGCAGCCGCTTCTCCATCTCCGGGGCGTAGCACTGGACCCAGCGATAGATCGTCGTATGGTCGACCGAAATGCCGCGTTCCGCCAGCATTTCCTCAAGGTCGCGATAGCTGATCGGATAGCGACAATACCAGCGCACCGCCCACAGGATCACATCACCCTGGAAATGGCGCCACTTGAAATCCGTCATCGTTCCGTCCGTCCAATCTCCGCCAAGCATGCTCAAGCTTCACGATTTTTGCAACAGAGCCCACACGAGTATTGAGCATAGTCGAGATTGGTGCAGATCACTTCTGATATTGAACTGTCAGGAGCTGGCTGCACAACA
>NZ_JAPDBM010000197.1:0-949 GCF_027705265.1 Aeromonas sp. QDB11
ACACTCTTTATCCGCCCCCGGTCTTCACATTTAGATTATTCAGATTAGGCGACAACTATTCTGACACCGGGGGCCATGAGCGGCCCAATATGGCGCTGGGCGGCTACACGCCGAAACAGCGCTTGGCACAGGCCGCATGACCTCTACTTTTGAGTGCTCCAAAAAATGGGGGGATTACCGCACAGTGGGTCAATGGCTCCACCTACAATGACTTTACCGATAGTTGTGCTAAAGCACGAACTTTTTCATTTATTAGAACCCTTGCTCAGGGTGAGCCATTAGTATTTAACCAGGTCGTCAATCCTGGTGGTGGTGAGAGTACAGATTGCAAGCGATTAATGGCGACAATTTTCAGCGTGTACAACTTATCACGGCAACAGAGTGCCTATAAACGCACTATGGATGAAGATGACTTTATTGAATTATCTGCGGCGCTGGAAATCGCCTATGATAATACCATCATAGTCTTGTTTAAGCGGGGAAAAATTAAAGATGCAAGTGATGGAAACAAAAATAGCAATATCACTGAGTCACGAATAAGCAACCAATCAACCTTTAGATAAGATTAGGCAGGGAGCCATCTCTGCCCTCTTAAATATCAGGTTTTGCAGCATCTTTTATATTTTTTACCTGAACCACATGGACATGTATCATTTACACCAATCTTTCGCCCCCCCCACAAAACCAGCGAACTTACTGCCAGTCAAAGATCCTTTGCTTAATATATCTAGAATGTTACTAAATTCATCAGCCAATATTTTAGGAAGATCGTTTTCTATAAACATCTTGCTATATGTAGTCGCTTGCTTATCCCCCATTTCTGTTGCTTTTTTTATCAATTCATTGCCTTTTATCTTATCTGGCTTTACATTGTGGCTAATAACATCATGTCGATCAGCCAATAACATCATGCCGATCACCATTTTTCTACCCGCAGGAACTGCGTCTT
>NZ_JAPDBM010000198.1:0-949 GCF_027705265.1 Aeromonas sp. QDB11
CGACACTCTTTATCCGCCCCCGGTCTTCACATTTAGATTATTCAGATTAGGCGACAACTATTCTGACACCGGGGGGGCTGTTGAAGGTGGCATTGCCCCCATGGTCGGAATGGTGATCATGGGGGGGGCACTATTGTGGCGGCTAAGCAAGACAAGATTGAGTCATGGAATGGCGTTGTTGGCGCTGGTTACACCCATCTTGCTGCATACCCAGACTGAATATCCTCTCTATCATGCTATCGCATTGTGGTGGCTGCTTCTGACGCTTATTTACATCATTGATGTTGAGGTTGAAGAAGCAGGGCTTGCGAATGGGGCTCATGTCACATGGTGGGAATTTGAGTATCGCCCATGGTTGTTATTACGTTTTATGGCAATTGCGATCCCTCTGGTCGTGGTTCCTTTTATGCTGACTGCGATCCATACCGCTTGGGTAGTTACCAAATATGAGCGAGGTGGCTATAAGGAGCCGACCTTGTTACTGGATATCGTCAATCCAATGGCATGGTTGACCAGAGTAGAGTTCGATGTGAACTCGGTTCGTCTTATGGTCGGTTTGCAGACTCATAACAAAGGTGAACTTGAAGCTTATCTAGAGTGGGGCAATGAGTTTGTTCGCCATACGCCAAGAGCCAATATATACGCCAATATGGTCATAGCTCTTAATGCACTGGGGCGGATTGAGGAGGCCAATGCACTGCGTCGTGAGGCGTTGGTGCTATACCCAACCGAGCCTTTATTGACTGGCTCTGTAGCCACCTCAGTGATCAATAGCGTTGATCAGCGAGCCAATAGTGCAGCAAAGGAAACCAGGGGACAGTAATCTCACGGGAAAGCCAGTTCTTAAAGTGCTGCCTTTCCTATTGGTTACTACCTCAGAGATCCCCTCATTTTTAGAGACTCAAATAATTCCAAGTGTGCGGGTATATAAGCGGTGTTGCTTCAGGTA
>NZ_JAPDBM010000199.1:0-939 GCF_027705265.1 Aeromonas sp. QDB11
CTTAGAGATCCCCTCATTTTTAGAGACTCAAATAATTCCAAGTGTGCGGCTATATAAACGGTGTTGCTTCAGGTAGTAGATAAATTTATCCAGCAATAGGACTGCATTGGCCTCTTTCATTTTTGGCAGCAACTGGTAATAGATGACCCCTTGCCGAAAGAACGAATAGGTTCGGCTCTTGCTGGTATTGACCTTGATCGTTCTCTCCAGGCCAACGCTATCGCCAGCCTTACCCAGCAGCGTTAGCAGGACAATGGCGAGGGCGCTGAACAAAAACAGTCGGTCGCGCCGGACCGGATTACTGATGTGCACTTCTCCCATACCCATGCCAAATTTGTAATCTTTGATATCACGAAAACTGGTCTCGATACCCCAGCGCTGGCCGTACAGTTGCAACGCCTTGGCGGCGCTCAGGTCGGTCCGGTTACTGGCCAGAAACCAAGCGTCCTTCATGCCACTTTTGCGACAACAATAGACCCGTTCGACAGGCTGTCTCTGTCCGGTGAGCTCCACCTGTTTGAGGGTTCGGGTGCGTCCGGTCGGCGTTAGCCAGTCACGAGCTGGAACCTGCTCTCCACCAGGGTAACCAACCAAAATATTTCCTTTAAATCTAATGACATAAGCAAAGCCTAGCTCTTGTTCCAGGCGCTCGAACAGCTCCATGTAACCAAAGCCTCGGTCAGCGACTACTGTCACGAAGATACCCTCTGGTAGCGTCTGCTTGAGTTTGGTGAGCAGCTCTTTCTCATGGGCATTACGTTGCCCTTTGAGCAACGATTTTCGATGGGTTTTCCACAGCAGC
This sequence comes from Aeromonas sp. QDB11, assembly GCF_027705265.1. NCBI lineage: Bacteria > Pseudomonadati > Pseudomonadota > Gammaproteobacteria > Aeromonadales > Aeromonadaceae > Aeromonas > Aeromonas sp. QDB11. Next base: position 803 of record NZ_JAPDBM010000199.1, read on the forward strand.
GGGGTACTGCGTCCATGGTTGGTTTGCAGGCTGATAACCAAGGTGCTGTGATCATCGGCGTCGAATTCGGTCCAGTCCATGGAGACTACGATCTCGGTACGTTCACCGACCACATAGGGCACCCAATCGTCAAAGAG
>NZ_JAPDBM010000200.1:0-879 GCF_027705265.1 Aeromonas sp. QDB11
CAGCATGACGCCCCCCTTCTGATAGCGGTAACCGTCGCGCCAAATCTGCGGTAGCAGCACGTTCACTTGCTGCAGCAGCAACCGGGTATCATCGCTAGGGCAGACCAGTCGGACGCCAGCCTGCTCACTGTAGTAAGGAGCTCGTTCGTCAAAGGGGCTGGTTCGCACGAACAGGTGCACCCGTTGGCAACACATCCCCTCGGCCCGCAACTTCTCGGCTGCGCGAGCCATAAAGCCTGACAACGCTTGGGCCATTTCTCCACGGTCAGTCACGCGCTCACCAAAGGAACGGCTCGAGAGGATCTGCTGCTTCGCCGCCGGTTCAACGGTCAGCTCTGCGCAAGGCAGGCCACGCAGCTCCTGTACGATTCGCTCGACCACCACGCCGTATTGGGCGCGTAACCCTTTGGCGTCGCTAGCCACCAGGTCAGCAACGGTGTTGATGCCTTGTGCCACCAACTTGGCTCCCAAGCGCCGTCCTATGCCCCACACCTCGTCCACCGGGGTGATAGCCATCAGCCGTGCGCGGCGCAGCTCGTCACGCAAATCCACGACGCCGCCTGTGGCAGGCCATTTTTTGGCTGCATAGTTGGCCAGCTTAGCAAGGGTCTTGGTGGGGCCGATCCCAACCCCTACCGTTAGGCCGGTCCACTGCCACACTCGCTGCCGGATCTGTTGCCCATAGGCTATGAGGTCCCCGGCAAACGACTCCGACAGTGACAGGAATGCTTCATCGATAGAGTAGACCTCCAGCTCGGGGGCCATGGTCTCCAACGTGCTCATCACCCTGCCAGACATGTCTCCATAGAGCGCGTAGTTGGAGCTGAATGCCACACCGCCATGCGCCTCGAACTGCTCGCGGATCTTGAAGTAGGGCCC
>NZ_JAPDBM010000201.1:0-869 GCF_027705265.1 Aeromonas sp. QDB11
GAGGATTTGACCGACCGAACAGGGTGTGATCTTATACTCTCTTTTACGGGAGTTTCGTCATGAACCATCAAGCGGCATTTACCCAATTCTTCTCCGAACTTGAAGACCCTCGTCAGACAACCAAAATCGCGTACCCCTTCTTCGATGTGGTTTTTCTCACCGTCTGTGCTGCTATTGGTGGAGCTCAAGGTTGGGAAGATATCGAGCTTTTCGGCGAGGCACATCTGGAATGGTTTCAGCGTAATGGATTGTTTCATAACGGATTACCTGTTCACGACACCATAGCCAGGATCATCTCCCGTATTCAACCGGAGCAATTCCAGAACGCCTTCGTCCGCTGGATGCAAGCAACATCAGAACGTACCGATGGTGAGCTGATTGCCATTGACGGCAAGACCTTACGCAGCTCTTACGACCGAGACAGTCGTCAGTCTACCATTCATATGGTCAGTGCCTTTGCCGCTGAGAATCGTCTGGTGCTCGGGCAAGTCAAAACAGATGAGAAATCTAACGAAATCACCGCCATTCCTGAATTACTGGCACTCCTCGATATAAAAGGCTGCCTGGTATCCATCGATGCCATGGGCTGCCAGACTGGAATAGCCTCAACCATAGTCAAGGGCGGTGGCGACTACTTGCTGGCGGTAAAAGGTAACCAGCCCACACTGCATAATGCAGTACGCGCAGCTCTGGCCGAGTCGACCAAGAAGCCGCTGAGTGAAGAAACGCTCAGTGTCGAGAAAGAGCACGGTCGCATCGATGGCCGCGAGTACCATGTGTTACCAGCCGGAGCACTATCAGAGCAATTTCCAGAGTGGAAATCGCTGAAGACTGTCGGTGTCGCAATATCCTATCGAATTGAAAATATG
>NZ_JAPDBM010000202.1:0-855 GCF_027705265.1 Aeromonas sp. QDB11
CACATGCGTGTAAATCATCGTCGTAGAGACGTCGGAATGGCCGAGCAGATCCTGCACGGTTCGAATGTCGTAACCGCTGCGGAGCAAGGCCGTCGCGAACGAGTGGCGGAGGGTGTGCGGTGTGGCGGGCTTCGTGATGCCTGCTTGTTCTACGGCACGTTTGAAGGCGCGCTGAAAGGTCTGGTCATACATGTGATGGCGACGCACGACACCGCTCCGTGGATCGGTCGAATGCGTGTGCTGCGCAAAAACCCAGAACCACGGCCAGGAATGCCCGGCGCGCGGATACTTCCGCTCAAGGGCGTCGGGAAGCGCAACGCCGCTGCGGCCCTCGGCCTGGTCCTTCAGCCACCATGCCCGTGCACGCGACAGCTGCTCGCGCAGGCTGGGTGCCAAGCTCTCGGGTAACATCAAGGCCCGATCCTTGGAGCCCTTGCCCTCCCGCACGATGATCGTGCCGTGATCGAAATCCAGATCCTTGACCCGCAGTTGCAAACCCTCACTGATCCGCATGCCCGTTCCATACAGAAGCTGGGCGAACAAACGATGCTCGCCTTCCAGAAAACCGAGGATGCGAACCACTTCATCCGGGGTCAGCACCACCGGCAAGCGCCGCGACGGCCGAGGTCTTCCGATCTCCTGAAGCCAGGGCAGATCCGTGCACAGCACCTTGCCGTAGAAGAACAGCAAGGCCGCCAATGCCTGACGATGCGTGGAGACCGAAACCTTGCGCTCGTTCGCCAGCCAGGACAGAAATGCCTCGACTTCGCTGCTGCCCAAGGTTGCCGGGTGACGCACACCGTGGAAACGGATGAAGGCACGAACCCAGTGGACATAAGCCTGTTCGGTTCGTAA
>NZ_JAPDBM010000203.1:0-829 GCF_027705265.1 Aeromonas sp. QDB11
GACACGCTTATCAGCCTGTTTCACATCACCGACGACGAGCAGCGCAAGCTGCGCACGCTCATCAGCCGGGACATGGCCGCAGAGCGCCACAGCGAGCGCGAGAAAGCCCGCAGACGTGCCGCTGGGGCTGTCGATCGTGCTTCCTATCTGGAAGCAGCCAGCGCCAAGCAGGCGCAGGCTTTGGCCCTCAAGGCGCAGGGTCTGAGCGTGCGGGCCATTGCTGCACAGATGGGCATTAGCAAGACCGCTGCCGGGCGCTACATCGCAGAGCCGGGAGAGTGTCCCAAGTCCATGCGTATTACAGGCGGGGAGGGCTGATCGTGAGGTGTTCAAAGTCCGTCCGTATTACTAATGGCGGAGCCTTCCGGGCGGGTGTCCCAAGTCCATGCGTATTACTAATGGCGAAGCCTACGCCCGGCGCGTAGCGCCTGCCTTTGAGTAGCGCCTGCCTTTGAGTAGCGCCTGCCTTTGAGTAGCGCCTGCCTTTGAGTAGCGCCTGCCTTTGAGTAGCGCCTGCCTTTGAGTAGCGCCTGCCTTTGAGTAGCGCCTGCCTTTGAGTAGCGCCTGCCTTTGAGTAGCGCCTGAACGGCGCGGCCCCCTCGTCCAGTTCATCGGGTGGCTGTCATGAGTCGCGCCCGTCGATCCTTTCCGCCCGCGCTGCTGGATTCGTTGCGGGCAATGACGGTGCAGGAAACGCTAGACCGGCTGGGCCTGTACTGGAAACGTGAACCTGGCTTTGTGCCGGTGAAGGAGGGGTTTGGGGAGCAATGGAACCAAAAACCAACGTAAGCCCTACCAACGCTTTTCGGTGTCTTCTTCCCAGGCGCCC
>NZ_JAPDBM010000204.1:0-846 GCF_027705265.1 Aeromonas sp. QDB11
GAGCAACCCCGTGTGTTGGCAAGTTTCCTGGCTGACCTGCAGCGTACCTGCACTAATCACGGTTATCGCGTGGAGAGTGACCCCTTACCGCAAGAGGAGACACACGATGTCCAAACAACCGATAGCCGTTGAGCTGGAAGCCATCAATCGAGAGGGGGAAACTCAGGTGGTGCGTGACAGTGGCCTGACCGTGCAGGACTACAGCGTCTACCTGCGGGCTGTGGAGGGCAGTGGGTTGGCGCTGGCCACCTAGGTAGCTGACTACGACACCATAGGACCGGCCTACCAACTGGCGGAACGGCTGAGCGTTGCGCTCGCTATCCTACTCAACGTACTGGTCCCCGGACCGCTGATGCCGGTGAAGCGCACCCCTACAGCCGGAACAGGAGCAGAAGCCGCCACCAAGGCCAACTGAACACCCCTCACAGTGAACCAACAACCGCTCTACCTTTAACCCTGACATGCTTTATGTGTGCCGGGGTTTTGTTTATTTGGAGAACCCCACATGCGTTACCACAAACTCAAAGCCGGGGAATGCCCCGGCACCTATGTCGTCACCGAACCCGTGACCGAGCAAGACCTGTTGCGTATCGCCAATCAGATTGCTCGCAAGCGTCTTGCCAAAGGCTCCGCCATCACCAGTACCACAGAGGCCGCTGAGCGGCTGCAGACCCTGCTGCAGGACCGGGAGCACGAAGTGTTTGGTGCACTGTTCCTCGACTCCCAACATCGTGTACTGGCCTTTGAGGAGCTGTTTCGCGGCACCTTGGACAGCGCCAGTATCTACCCACGGGAAGTGGTCAAGCGGGCCATACTGCTCAACAGTGGGGCCATCATCGCGGTGCA
>NZ_JAPDBM010000205.1:0-829 GCF_027705265.1 Aeromonas sp. QDB11
TATGACAAACTGAAGGTCTATGTTTCCGACCGCCGCTGGCAGCGGGCGACCCAACTGCTCAAGGCCGCAGCCCTCTTTAATGGCCGCAGCGAAACCAATCACAGTGATGCCTTGCTATTGCGGCACTGCTTGTGGACCCATGAAGATAATCGTGTTGCCGTTAACGATATCGTTGAGCAAGCCGTCAAGGATAGCGGTTTTGACAGTGGTATTAATCTGGCAGAGATCGATCTCAAAAAAACGTTGCTGGATAAAGAGATTCACATTGAGCTTTTTTGTACGGAAGATATTTACAAGGTTGAATCACTTAGTCGTTTCATTAAAGAGAAAACTTTTTTTAAAGTTAGCAATAAATTTAATGGTCATGGCAGCAGTCAAGAGCATATATATATTCCAACAGAGCGAATGAGCAAGGCAGGTAAATTTCATCCAGTGGACAAGTCTGGCAACGAAATTGATTACTTGGTTTTCGAGTTTGATAAGCAGGGAACATGTAAAATATCAAATCCAAGAAGTTTTCACAGCAACTCTTCGTTTGATTTCAAACCAGAAATACTTTTCCATAAAGGTGATAAAAAAACGGATATCAACCAACGTCTGATTGACTCACTCTCATCTTCAGTGACAGATGTCAGATCGCAGCTGAGTGCCATTTTGGACAAGGTGGAGACCTTGCAGCAGGGATATGAACAGCGTCTTGCATCCATATTTGTCCCGGTAGAAAAAGTAGCCATTGCGCTCGATGGGATTACGGAGCAGATAAGCCAGATCAAGCTGCGTATCAAGGATTGCGAACGGCTGGAAGCCTTATGCAAATAAGCCTGGTGGA
>NZ_JAPDBM010000206.1:0-820 GCF_027705265.1 Aeromonas sp. QDB11
GGCACTGTTGCAAATAGTCGGTGGTGATAAACTTATCATCCCCTTTTGCTGATGGAGCTGCACATGAACCCATTCAAAGGCCGGCATTTTCAGCGTGACATCATTCTGTGGGCCGTACGCTGGTACTGCAAATACGGCATCAGTTACCGTGAGCTGCAGGAGATGCTGGCTGAACGCGGAGTGAATGTCGATCACTCCACGATTTACCGCTGGGTTCAGCGTTATGCGCCTGAAATGGAAAAACGGCTGCGCTGGTACTGGCGTAACCCTTCCGATCTTTGCCCGTGGCACATGGATGAAACCTACGTGAAGGTCAATGGCCGCTGGGCGTATCTGTACCGGGCCGTCGACAGCCGGGGCCGCACTGTCGATTTTTATATCTCCTCCCGTCGTAACAGCAAAGCTGCATACCGGTTTCTGGGTAAAATCCTCAACAACGTGAAGAAGTGGCAGATCCCGCGATTCATCAACACGGATAAAGCGCCCGCCTATGGTCGCGCGCTTGCTCTGCTCAAACGCGAAGGCCGGTGCCCGTCTGACGTTGAACACCGACAGATTAAGTACCGGAACAACGTGATTGAATGCGATCATGGCAAACTGAAACGGATAATCGGCGCCACGCTGGGATTTAAATCCATGAAGACGGCTTACGCCACCATCAAAGGTATTGAGGTGATGCGTGCACTACGCAAAGGCCAGGCCTCAGCATTTTATTATGGTGATCCCCTGGGCGAAATGCGCCTGGTAAGCAGAGTTTTTGAAATGTAAGGCCTTTGAATAAGACAAAAGGCTGCCTCATCGCTAACTTTGCAACAGTGCC
>NZ_JAPDBM010000207.1:0-807 GCF_027705265.1 Aeromonas sp. QDB11
ATCTCGCACCTCGATAACTGTACGTAAGATCAGTATAGTTCGTGGTAACTGACTGCTAATCATGGGTAATCAGGAAACCATAACGATTTGCATGCAAAAATCTGGGAAAATTTTCGATAAAAATTGCCATAATATGGCAATTGGCCCTTTATATGCCATCAAGCAAGGCTTGGAATTAACCTGCATGAAGGATGGTTTTTTAATGGTGATAGCTTAGTTTGTGGATGTTACATCGCTACGTAACATCTTGCCCACAATGGGGGGCAAGATCTTCTTGTTGATATTTATTGGCTGGGAGTTCGGTTAGACTGTTTTTCGATGGACTGTGATAACGAAATATTACTACCTTTTCTTAATGCTAATGATTTTATCAAGTTCGAGTTAAGATTATATTTTAGTCTATGTGCTATAAACCTTAGTAATTGAGAAAGTATCGTTTGGCGTTAAATATATTTCCCAACGCAGTCTTGTGCTTGGCGGCCCACATTTGATTTCTTCGTAGTGTTATTGCCAAAATCAACCTGTTAGTTATGACTTTCTCTGACCATGTTGACCGCAACACTCGTGGCTTTCTTGTCGACACTGACCTTGGTACAGATACTGAGCGGGCAAACAGAGAGGTCAGCCTCCAACCGCAGTCGCAGCACTTCACGAATTTTACGCATTGCAATCCTCTTGACAGACATAGGCTCTTCCCTAGCAAAAGGGAGAACGTATCAAAGGTTGTTAAATCGTAACTGTTCACCCAGATGGCATTGACAGGAAAAAGTGAGACGATCATCCCTTGATCCACTGTTGCCCCTTGCC
>NZ_JAPDBM010000208.1:0-799 GCF_027705265.1 Aeromonas sp. QDB11
TCTTCCTGCTGGTCTGGCGGGTACTTGTACTTGCGCAGGATGCGCTTGACCATCAGCCGCAGTTTGGCGCGCACGCTTTCGCGGCTGCTCCAATCCACGGTCACGCTACGGCGCAGGTTGGCTGTCAGCTCATGGGCTATCTTGGCCAGTATCTCGTCCCCCAGCTCACGCACTGACGCCTCGTTGTTGGCCAACGCATCATAGAAGGCGAGCTCGTCATCGTTAAGGCCCAAGGCCTGCCCCCGCTTGCTTACGGCGGCAAACTTCTTGGCCATGTCGATCAGCTCCTCGATCACCTGTGCGGTTTCGATGGAGCGGTTCTGATAGCGTGCGATCACCTTGGTCAGCATCTCCGAGAACTTCTTCTCCTGGGAGAGGTTGGTCGCGAACTTCGACTTGATCTCCCCCTCCAGCAGTCGCTCCAGCAACTCCACCGCAAGATTGCGCTCCGGCAGGTTGCGCACCTCGGCCAGAAACTCATCATCGAGCAGGCCGATATTGGGCTTGTCGAGCCCCACCGCTTCAAACACATCGACCACATCGCCCGATACCACCGCATTGCCGATGATCTGGCGAATGGCCAAGTCGCGCTCTTCGTCGGTTTTCTTCTTTTGGGAGATCGCCTTCTTGGTCAACAACACTTTGACCGCCTGCAAGAAGGCCACTTCTTCCCGCACTGCCTTGGCCTCGTCAAGGGTGCAGCAGAGCGTGAACGCCTTGCTCATCGCCAGCGCGTTGTCGGCAAAGCGCTTCTTGCCATCCTCAAGGCCAAGAATAAAGTTGGCGGCCCCGGCGAGCA
>NZ_JAPDBM010000209.1:0-799 GCF_027705265.1 Aeromonas sp. QDB11
TATTGAACTGTCAGGAGCTGGCTGCACAACAGCCATTACGCCCAATCAACTGGTGCAGTCGTCTTCTGAAAATGACATTTGGTATCTCTCATAAACGGATGTTTTTGAGAGAACTATCTTCGGCCTTCACACGCACGAAAGGCGGCGAAGCTCCGCCGTTAATCCGTCCGCCGGAGATCTCGCCCAGGCAGGCTGAAGGCCGAGCAAGCCTGACAGGCCCGAAAAGCCCGGCACGGGCGTCGGCGGCGATGACGGCGGCGGCATTATCCAGGGTTGATGATGGAAGTGGAGGATATCGACAACCTCTCGCGCAACCAAGACATCGCGGTCGGACTGCAAGTGATCTTGAAGCCACGGGCCCGTCCCACCCCGACATGGACCTCGATGCCCGAACGGACGTTAGATTTCGAGTTCTAGGCGTTCTGCGATGAAGGTTGGATCCCAGCCGGGATTGAAAGTGTCGACGTGGGTGAATCCGAGCCGCTCGTATAGGCCACGCAGGTTCGGGTGGCAGTCGAGCCGCAGCTTGGCGCACCCCTGCGTTCGCGCGGCATGGCGGCAAGCCTCGATCAGCGCGGAGCTGACACCCCGGCCCGCATGTGTCCGTCGCACCGCGAGCTTGTGCAGATATGCGGCCTCCCCCTTGAGGGCGTCGGGCCAGAACTCGGGATCCTCGGCCGACAAGGTGCAACAGCCGACGATGCCGTCGCTGCAACTCGCGACTAGGAGCTCGGATCTCAGGACGAAGGTCTCCGCGAATGTCCGGTCGATCCGCGCGACGTCCCAGGCGGGCGTTCCC
>NZ_JAPDBM010000210.1:0-797 GCF_027705265.1 Aeromonas sp. QDB11
AAAAGTTAAACATTTAAATAACAGGGGGAATAAAATGAGTATAATTCATGTAAATCAGATCGCCAGTAAAATCAAATTTTTATTTGAATCTAGATTAGATAAAAGCGACTTAAATGAAAGTGATGCTGAATATGAAACAAAAATACTAACGAGATGCTTGGCTGCTTATGCTGTATATTGTATTGGCAATTCTACTGAGGTAGAAGCAGCAAATGCTGTCATTGATGGAGGTGATGATAATGGTATAGATGCCATTCATTATTCACCATCTAATAAGCGAATGATTTTAGTTCAATCTAAATGGTCGAAGAAAGGTGTTGGTGAACCGGAAAGTGGAGATATAAGGAAGTTTAAAGATGGTGTATTTGATTTACTAAATCTTGACTTTTCTCGTTTCAATGAAAAAACACTACGAATGAAAAGCCTCATAGAAACAGCATTAACAGAATTTGACACAAAATTTGATATTGTTTTAATCCATACTGGAAATCAATTACTTAGTGTTCATGGCCAAAGGGTTATGGATGATTTAGTGAATGAGTTAAATGATGCCGGTGATGGTTTTAATGATGATGTAGTAACATTTCATCAATTAAATCAAACCCGAGTTCACTCAAGTTTAGCAAATGGAATTGACGGCGAACCTATAGATTTAGAAATTGGATTATCTCAATGGGGAAAAATTGAAGAACCATACTCAGCATTCTTTGGCATGATCTCCGGTCAGGGTGAGAGCGTGAACATTTTGTTAAATTTCACCCAGTTTTTTGAGACCCGCATTGAGTACCGTTTCCAGA
>NZ_JAPDBM010000211.1:0-794 GCF_027705265.1 Aeromonas sp. QDB11
CAGTTCCAGAAGTGGGCAAGCTATCTGGCAAACGACAAGGGGTTGCATGCGTTATGCGACTTGCTCGGCAAGATCCGGCAGATTGAACTCTCCGAAAAGATTGAGCGGGTGAAGGTTAACCACGCTCTGGATCTCTGTCTGCCTGATATCAATTCCCGAGAGGAGATAGTGGGTATTCGGTTGGGGCGAGATCTGGAACATGTATTACCCAGCGAGAAAGCCCTGTTGGCTGATGACGAGACCGCGTTGCTGTTTGATCTGAAGTTCGTCGAGTCACGACTGATGAGCTTTGATATGGCTGGTATACAGACTCAACATCAGCATGCTGAAAGGGAAGAGGAGAGGCAGGTCAACGAAGAGGAGAAGCGCGGCCCCATGATCCTCTGCGTTGATACCAGTAGCTCGATGAGCGGTGCGCCCGAGACGATCGCCAAAGCCATGACGCTATTTCTGGCAACCAAAGCGAGAGAGGAGCAACGTCCCTGTTACCTGATTAACTTCTCTACGGGTATCAAGACGTTGGAGTTGAGTGGAGAATGGGGCCTTGCGTCGATAATCGACTTTCTGAAAATGTCGTTTCATGGTGGTACTGATGCGGCACCTGCCCTTGGCCATGCGTTGAAAACCATGGACGCAGAGACCTACCAAAAGGCTGACCTGTTGATGATTTCTGACTTCATCATGGCGGATCTGCCACCGGCGACCCTGGCAAATATCGAGCAACAGCGTGGTAAGGGTAACCGCTTTTACTCTCTGGTGGTCGGCTCTGCCTATATGGTTCAGCGGCTAAAGAG
>NZ_JAPDBM010000212.1:0-790 GCF_027705265.1 Aeromonas sp. QDB11
TGCGGATCAGGCGAATAATGGTCAGGGTTTCCGGTGACAAACTCACCTCATGCAGTTGCTCTCGCCATTTAGCCCACTCATCGGCCTTCACAACAAGCGAGTCATCAATCCTGATAGCCGCCTCGGTCGGTTTACACGCCAGCAATCGTTCAAAATTATCAGACTGCTCAATGGGCCCGACCATCAGGCGGATGATAAAGCGATCATACAGCGCATCCAGCCCCTGATTGGCATCGGGTGTTTCATTCGACGCAGCCACCAAGGCTTTCAGTGGGGCCTGCTCGATCTGTTCGCCATTGCGAAAGGTGTGCTCATTGATAAGTGTCAGCAGGGTATTGAGGATCGCCGGGCTCGATTTCCATATCTCGTCCAGAAATGCGAAATCGGCCTGGGGCAGATAATGCTCGGTTTTACGAACATACCGATCTTCTTTGAGTGCCTTGATCGAGATGGGGCCAAAGACCTCCTCGGGGGTACTGAACCGGTTCATCAGATACTCGAAGTAGGCCGGATTGGCAAAGGCACAGGCGATGCGACGGGAGATCAGGCTTTTGGCCGTGCCGGGTGGGCCGTAAAGAAAGGTATTCTGACCACACAAGGCACCCAGCAGTGCCACCGAGATCACCTCCTCCCGCTCAAACATCCCTTCACATACCGCGTTGACCAGCCGTTCCATCCGTTGTTGTAATTTCATGTTTATCCCTAACTGACTGTTTATCTTATTTAATTTTTATGGTGATGCGATGCAACCAAGGCTCGCCATTCGCCTGGCCGTCACCCTCACTGAGGG
>NZ_JAPDBM010000213.1:0-787 GCF_027705265.1 Aeromonas sp. QDB11
TTCGCGCCTAATGAGATCGCACAAACTGGACTGAGTTCCCTTCCTCCTGTGATCTACTATTCGGAACAGCTATTTAGCAAGTTAAGTTTAATTTTTGTGCCTTCAAGTGAAACAACATAACCAATTTGAGATGAATCAGGACAAATCATTATATTTCTAGCCCTCTTGCAGAGTCTATGCTAAGCAGTGCATCTGCAATTATTTTTGCGGTATTGTTTTGGGGGAATAAAACCGGCTTTGGAATTAATTCTACAAAGTTATCAAAGTATGCATTTGAACCACTGATAATTGTCACCTGATTTAAGTTCATCTTCCTTATTTTATTGATGCATTTTTGTGCCTCAGAAAGTTTTATGCCAGATAGAACATTTTTCTCTAGACTTTCTAGCTCAGGATAACAAATAACAATATGAAGTGTTGGGTTTAATAATGCACCTAAAATTAATCTATTTATGTGATAGTCCCCAAAGCCATAACCGTTCACAAAAAGTGCACTTTGTGGTTTGGAGAGGAACTCACCAAACCTCCTAAACATTTCACCATAGACAAAACCAATAGTCTGGCTATATTTATTGGCTCCAGGATAAATTAGCCTTTGATTATGGTTATAGTAATCGTCCTTTAAAAGGGGGGCGATTATATCGCTGAATGCTTGTGTGGCTGTGCATTCAACAACATTTCCTTTCTCATCTTGATACCAAGTTAGAGAACCCCCCCGGTGTCAGAATAGTTGTCGCCTAATCTGAATAATCTAAATGTGAAGACCGGGGGCGGATAAAGAGTGTCG
>NZ_JAPDBM010000214.1:0-773 GCF_027705265.1 Aeromonas sp. QDB11
GCCCGTTGGGAGGGGCTGCGCGCCCATGCAAAGCAGGCCGATATCGGCAAGCGAATTGACGATGCGCTGACCCTGATCGAGCAGGAGAACCCCCGCCTCAAGGGCATCCTCGACAAGCGCTACGCCCGAGCCCAGTTGCCCGATGGCAAGCTCGGCGAGCTGGTGGATCTGGTTTCCAAGATTGGCTTTGGCAGTGATGTCGGTGAAGCACGCGACATCCTGGGGCAGGTCTACGAGTACTTCCTTGGCGAGTTTGCCAGTGCCGAGGGCAAGAAGGGGGGCCAGTTCTACACGCCTGCCAGTATCGTCAAGACACTGGTGGCGGTACTTGCTCCCCATCATGGTCAGGTCTACGACCCCTGCTGCGGTTCAGGCGGCATGTTCGTGCAGTCGGAGAGGTTTATCGAAGCCCATGGCGGCAAGCTGGGTGATGTCTCCATCTACGGTCAGGAGTCTAACCCGACCACTTGGCGGCTGGCGGCCATGAACCTCGCCATCCAGGGGATGGACTACAACCTCGGGCGCGAAAACGGTGATACCTTCACCCGCAATCAGCACCCTGACTTGCGTGCAGACTTCGTGCTGGCCAACCCGCCGTTCAATATCAGCGACTGGTGGCATGGTAGCCTCGAGGGGGATCCGCGCTGGGTCTACGGTACGCCGCCTGCGGGCAACGCCAACTATGCGTGGCTGCAGCATATGCTCTACCACCTCAAGCCAACTGGTCGTGCCGGTATCGTGCTGGCCAATGGCTCAATGAGTTCCAGCCAGAA
>NZ_JAPDBM010000215.1:0-761 GCF_027705265.1 Aeromonas sp. QDB11
CCTGATTACCCATGATTAGCAGTCAGTTACCACGAACTATACTGATCTTACGTACAGTTATCGAGGTGCGAGATCATGGCCAAAAGCAAAATCCAATTCCAGAAAGGCTACAGCCTGTTTGAGTTTCTCAAGGACTATGGCACTGAGGCTCAGTGCGAAAACGCGCTGTTCACTTGGCGTTTTCCTAACGGCTTTGTCTGCCCTGAATGTGCCAACAAGACCTGTTGTCGCCTGAGAAGGCGGCCACGTGTGTGGCAATGCAATCACTGCCGTCACCAGATGTCATTGACTGGAAACACGATTTTCGCAAACACCAAGCTCCCACTGACCAAGTGGTTTCTGGCAATGCACCTGTTGTCACAAACCAAAACAGGCTTGTCAGCGATGGAGCTAAAGCGCCAGTTGGGCGTCAAATATGACACCGCCTGGATGCTCAAGCACAAGCTGCTGCAAGCCATGAAAGAGTCCGATGACAAGCAGCCCATCAGCGGCATCATTCAGCTCGATGATGTCTACTGGGGTGGCGAGCGCCGTGGTGGCAAACGGGGTCGGGGCGCGGCAGGCAAGACGCCGTTTGTGGCAGCAGTGGCCCTGAACAAGGAAGGACATCCAATCAAGATGCGGATGACGGTGGTCGATGGTTTCAAAACCAAGTCCGTTGCTGATTGGGCAAAACGGCATATTGCCAGTGGTAGCGCGGTGATATCCGATGGATTGGCCTGTTTCAAAGCGGTCAAGGAGGCCAATTGTGAGCACCTGGG
>NZ_JAPDBM010000216.1:0-752 GCF_027705265.1 Aeromonas sp. QDB11
TAGCGACTAATCAGATCGCACAAACTGGACTGAGTTCCCTTCCTCCGGTGATCTACTATTCGGAACAGCTATTTAGCAATTGAGGGTATTGAGTATAACATTGTTCGGTCTGACAATTTTAAGGCTTCAGAAAACTCTTTCGATCTATCTGAAGCGACTGTTGCTTTAACATGCGCATCAAAAGACGTCAGCTTGGCTGTACAGGTGAAAAAGGAAATAGGTAAATTTTATGAAAATATTGACAGAGCACCTTACAGAACTATTTTCAACCCTAATACAAATGGTGTTTACTTATGGAATGTTGTTAAATGCTTAAGAGAATTAGATAGAATTCTCTTGGTTAAAATTAGTGCTTTAGGGAAAAAAAGTGGTCGTGATTATGGTGTGCTTGTTCATGGAAATAGACTAATTCAACAAATTGTGTTCACCTCATTAAACATTAGTAAATTAGCGAATGACTATAACTTCAATGTAAATGAAGTCAAATTTGAAGAGTGTATGACAAAAATAGTTTCTAATTTATCAATTCAAATACAAGCGGACTATTCCGATAAGATTCTTGGAACACTATTTAAGAATACAACTATTTGTAAAACTCTTGTAGCTAAAGTCCTTTGACGATGCTTACAGTCAACATATTGTTACCTTTCATTTACTAATCAACATGCGGGTGCCCCCGGCGTTTTTCAAGATAGTTGTCGCGCAAAGCTGTTTTAAGCAGCCTCTTTCTGCTCCGGCTCGGGTTTCTCGGG
>NZ_JAPDBM010000217.1:0-743 GCF_027705265.1 Aeromonas sp. QDB11
AGCACGGCGACAAAGACTTGTGCCTGACGGACCTCACCCGTAGTCGGCGACACGATGGGCACCGTGGGCCCGCAGTAGTCGATAAAGAGCTTTTCCCCCGCCTTGTGGATCTGGCGCATGGAGCGCTTTTGCAACTGACACCAGGACTTGTAACGGTCGCAGAACTGGGAGTAGCTGTAACAGCTATTGGGATAGCGCTGGGTGTACTCCTCCCAGAGCAGCTGTTTGGAGACCCCCTTGCGCTTGAGCTCCTGATGGACAGAGGGCCAATCCGGCACAACATGGCGGGCCGAGATGGTGGTATCGGCCTGCGGATAGAACAGGGCAGCCAGTCGGCCATCATCAAGCTCGGTAGGTAAGGGCCAGGTAAGGCCAAGCGCCTGGGCACTTTTGAGGAGTTTCTGGATGGAGCCGACACTGACCTTGGTACAGATACTGATCTGGCGAACAGAGAGGTCAGCCTCCAGCCGCAGTCGCAGCACTTCACGAATTTTACGCATTGCAATCCTCTTGGCAGACATAGGCTCTTCCCTGGCAAAAGGGAGAGCGTATCAAAGGTTGTTAAATCAATGCGTTAAGGATGATTCCGGTGAATGTGAACAGTGATTCCGGGATGTTGAACACTGTTTCCGGAAAGGAGGGGCAAAGTGTTCAGGTTGAGCCGGAATGAGCGTTCACATTGGTCCGGAAATGGTGTTCACGTTGAACCGGAATCGGTGTTCATGATCGGCCGGAATATGCAC
>NZ_JAPDBM010000218.1:0-723 GCF_027705265.1 Aeromonas sp. QDB11
GGGGCATGCAGTCGTGGCAAGCCCTCCGATGCCATATCGGCTCTTGAAGCTGGCTGAGGGTCATGGGTAATCAGGAAGAAGAATGGTTTACCCGTCTTACCCTTACGGTGACGTGCCGCCTGTATTTGGCTTTTTAGTGAAGCTATAAAGCGCTTAATAACCTTTTCCTCCTCTACCTCCGGTGGGAAGCTTGTCGGCATATCCGGATCATCCATGATGGATATCAGGGGGAAGCGTAGGTCAACGCGCACTGCAAACACTCGTGGGTGTTTATTCAAGAAGTTAGCGATTACCTCCACGGATGTTTTCAACTGCTCAAAGGATATTGAACCATACTTGGCCTCAGCCACACCTCGTAAGTTTTCTAGCTCGTCGGCTATTAAATGATACCCGACTTTTGATTTCATATAAGTTCCTATAGCTCGCATGGAATACCTATACCCGTTGGTTAGATACTCAGGTGACTTCACTTATCATCATTAATGAGGATTGCTACGTAAAACTTTACGGACAACTGATACTGTTCTCTCTTATCAAACCACTAGGTTGATATACCAATCTGCATTTAGCACTCTGTGCATTACATATACTTTGCTATGCAGATCTATACAGCTAATGGCTTGTATCTGATGTACAAGCCTGATGTGTGCGTATTCCGGCGAAGTTGAACAGCCATTCCGGCCAACGTGAACACCCTGATCCTTAACGCGCTCACGTCACCCC
>NZ_JAPDBM010000219.1:0-698 GCF_027705265.1 Aeromonas sp. QDB11
CTGGAACAACAACCAGTTGCCACCTCACGCCAGGATCCGTTGCAAGACATCCATCATGACAATGTCCACGGCGAACACTACTTCCACTAATCCATCACTCAACAAGGAAAAGAGCATGCAATTACATCTCGATGAACAACTGAGCACCCTGCGTCTGGGCGGTGTGAAACAGGCGCTGAGTCAGCAACAGACACAGAGCGCGTTGTATCAGGACATGAGCTTTGAAGAGCGGCTGCAACTGCTGCTGAGTCATGAGCTGGTGCAACGGGAGCAGCGCAAAGTTAACCGGTTGGAGAAGCAAGCGCGGTTTCGATTGTCCGGTCAAATTGAGCAGCTGGACTACCGTGCCAGCCGGGGAATAAGCAAAGCGCAGATCCGCCAGCTACTGGAAGGGCAGTGGCTGGCTCATCAGCAAAACCTGCTGCTGACGGGGGCGGCAGGCTGTGGGAAGAGTTACCTGGCCTGTGCGTTGGGCCGCTATTTTATCCGGCAAGGCGTAGCGGTGCGCTACTACCGGCTGAAAACCCTGCTGGAAGAGATGAGACTGGCGCAGGCGGATGGCAGTTATCCGAAGCTGCTGGAGCAGGTGAATAATGTGGGCTTGCTGATCCTGGATGACTGGGGCATGGAGATGCTGGATGCGGCCGAGCGCAGTAATTTGCTGGAGATCATCGATACCCGTTACGGGAGGGTCTCGA
>NZ_JAPDBM010000220.1:0-690 GCF_027705265.1 Aeromonas sp. QDB11
TCGCCATGCGAGAGTAGGACACTGCCAGGCACCCAATCCAAGAAACCCCGCTCGATGAGCGGGGTTTTTTATTGCCTAAAAATAAGCAAGCCGCTTGATTATTAGCCACCCTCCTCCCGCAATTCAATGAAATCTCCCATAAAGTGCCAAAAGAACCCCCATTCTCTGTTCGATATTCGCTCATTGGTTCAATATGTTGGATATAAAAAGCACAGAATGTGATGCCTCTACCTTTCTTGTGATGCCCGCTCTGGTTTAATTCTTCAGTCCACATGGATGGACCAAGGAATCACAATAATTTAAGGAATAGACTCATGTTCAAGAGAACAGTAACGATGATGCTGGCGGCGGGAACCCTGGTATTAGGCGGTTGCGCATCCAATAGTGGTGCAGAGCAGGCTGGGGCAGACAACAGCGATTTCGGTGGCAAGTCCATCTACCTGCGCGGGGAGATGAACGACTGGATGGCGACTGATGAAAGCAAGGTAGTCAAGGTGGCTGACAAGCTCTATATGGCCAAAGGCACCCTCAAGAAAGAGTGGGCACCCTACAAGTTCAAGTTTGCTGATTCAGGCTGGAGCTGCGGTACCAACTTTGGCTACAAGAGCCCGAGTGTGGCTAATAACATCATGTCGATCAGCCAATAACATCATGCCGATCACCATTTTTCTACCCGCAGGAACTGCGTCT
>NZ_JAPDBM010000221.1:0-671 GCF_027705265.1 Aeromonas sp. QDB11
CAAGCTCGGCTGGTCAAGCAGGCAAGGCTCAAACTCCAGGCCACGGTGCAGGAGCTGGACTACCAGTCAGCACGCAACCTAGAGCGGTCACAGGTAGCAAACCTGGCCCAAGGAGAGTGGCTGCGCCGGGGCCAGAACCTGCTCATTACCGGCCCCTGTGGCTGTGGAAAAACCTACCTGGCTTGTGCGCTGGGCTACCAAGCCTGTCAGCAAGGGCATAGCACTCGTTACTACCGGCTGCCACGTCTGCTGCTTGAACTGAGCCAGGCCAAGGTAGATGGCAGTTACGCCAGACTGCTGGGTCAACTGGCAAGGATAGAGCTGCTGATCCTGGATGACTGGGGACTGGAAGCGGTGAATGCCGAGCAGCGCAACGCCCTGCTGGAGATCATGGATGATCGGTACGGGAAATACTCGACGGTAGTGGTCAGTCAGCTGCCAACGGAAGAGTGGTACGCGAGCTTGGGGGACAACACTCTGGCAGATGCGATCCTGGACCGGCTGATGCACAACGCTCACCGGCTGTCACTGAAGGGAGAATCGATGAGAAAGAGGAGAAGTGAGTTGACCCAATCTGAACACTCGAGTTAGAAACGGGGTGACGTGAGCGCGTTAAGGATCAGGGTGTTCACGTTGGCCGGAATGGCTGTTCAACTTCGCCGGAATACGCA
>NZ_JAPDBM010000222.1:0-668 GCF_027705265.1 Aeromonas sp. QDB11
CGATAGGGATGCACCGGTAGTGACCCCAGTGCCGGGCGGTCCAACTGCTCAAACGCCTCGCGTCGGTTACCGGGCAGCTGCTTGAACGGGCGCTCGTTGAGCTCATTCAACAAAGCCCGGATGCACTGGTTGAGTTCGGCAAGCGAGAAGAAGGTCTGATGGCGTAGACGAGCCAGGATCCAGCGCTCGACGATCTGCACTCCCACTTCAGCCTTGGCTTTATCCTTAGGCTTATAAGGGCGAGCTGGCATCACTGCCACCTGATAGTGCTCGGCCAACTGCTGGTAGCTGGGGTTTAGCTCGGGATCGTAACGGCAAGCCTTGCTGACACCGCTCTTGAGATTGTCGGGGATCAGGAGTGCCGGGGTCCCGCCGAAAAACTCAAAGGCACGGACATGGCTTTGCAGCCAGTCCGGCAGTGACTGTGACCAGGTGGCCTCGGCAAAGGTGTAGTTGGACGCACCAAGCACGGCGACAAAGATCTGGGCCTGACGGATCTCACTCGTGGAGGGCGAGACGATGGGCACCGTGGGCCCGCAGTAGTCGATAAAGAGCTTTTCCCCCGCCTTGTGGATCTGGCGCATGGAGCGTTTTTGCAACTGACACCAGGACTTGTAACGGTCGCAGAACTGGGAGTAGCTGTAACAGCTATTGGGATAGCGCTGGGT
>NZ_JAPDBM010000223.1:0-668 GCF_027705265.1 Aeromonas sp. QDB11
CGTCGTCCCACTCATGCTCATCACCGCCCTGTTTTTGGGCCTGGGCTTGCATATAGTCGCGCAGCTTCTCGGGATTTCTGACCATCTCGCGCAGCAGCTCGATATCATCGGGGCTCTCGCCAAACGCCTCTTGCAGCATGTCAGTGATAAAATCGCAGCTCGCCTCGAGCTGATCATCATCGAGCTGGCTGACGCTGCCCGCTTGCACCGCCATATAGAGTGACTCCAGATCCAGCTCCCCCCGAAACGGGTTGGATTCAAGATACCCCATCAATTCATCAATCCAGCCATGGAGCATCTCGCGCTGCCACTGGGTAAAACTTTTGCGGGCGGTGAAACCGGCCAGCCGCTGGCAAAGCTGAAAAATCAGCCCACACTGCTCACGCTCCAGAGGCTCAATGTCGCTGACAAAGCGCTGATAGATATCCGCCCCCTCTTGCTCCTGTTTGGCCAGCTTGGCCTGCAGCTTTTCGATGGCCTGCCACTGGCGATGAAAATAGGCAAGGGCCGGACTCTCGTGGCGCGGCTCGGCTTTTTTTCGCTTGGCCGAGGTTTTACTCTTGGTCAGTGACATGAAAACTCCAAATGAAAACGGGATAGTTGGCTACCGTGGCCACGGCAGATTATCAGAGGGGAGGAGATGCGCCTATCCTCGCGGTCTGCTGCCG
>NZ_JAPDBM010000224.1:0-659 GCF_027705265.1 Aeromonas sp. QDB11
AATGACTTGGTTGAGTACTCACCAGTCACAGAAAAGCATCTTACGGATGGCATGACAGTAAGAGAATTATGCAGTGCTGCCATAACCATGAGTGATAACACTGCGGCCAACTTACTTCTGACAACGATCGGAGGACCGAAGGAGCTAACCGCTTTTTTGCACAACATGGGGGATCATGTAACTCGCCTTGATCGTTGGGAACCGGAGCTGAATGAAGCCATACCAAACGACGAGCGTGACACCACGATGCCTGCAGCAATGGCAACAACGTTGCGCAAACTATTAACTGGCGAACTACTTACTCTAGCTTCCCGGCAACAATTAATAGACTGGATGGAGGCGGATAAAGTTACAGGACCACTTCTGCGCTCGGCCCTTCCGGCTGGCTGGTTTATTGCTGATAAATCTGGAGCCGGTGAGCGTGGGTCTCGCGGTATCATTGCAGCACTGGGGCCAGATGGTAAGCCCTCCCGTATCGTAGTTATCTACACGACGGGGAGTCAGGCAACTATGGATGAACGAAATAGACAGATCGCTGAGATAGGTGCCTCACTGATTAAGCATTGGTAACTGTCAGACCAAGTTTACTCATATATACTTTAGATTGATTTAAAACTTCATTTTTAATTTAAAAGGATCTAGGTGAAGATCCTTTTTGA
>NZ_JAPDBM010000225.1:0-656 GCF_027705265.1 Aeromonas sp. QDB11
TGATCTCGCACCTCGATAACTGTACGTAAGATCAGTATAGTTCGTGGTAACTGACTGCTAATCATGGGTAATCAGGATTGTTTATTTTAGCATCATAATGCATTTTAAATGCAATGTCTAAAATCAGCACTAGGCGCTCTTGTGCATGAAAGGGGGATATGTAAGGGGGGTAATTCTGGATGCAATCTATTTATAGATAGAGGTTCATTGCATGCTTGCATCCAGATGGTAGATATTGTGTGCTTAGGCTGACACATCAGTGAGTAAATCTGTGGCGATATACTCATACGTTTTATCCGGCCTCCTCTCCCGCCGAACCCAAGCATTTGCGACGCATTTTCTGATATAGTTTTTTGCCTGCCGTTCCTGTATGGAAAATTCCGCACAAAAGGAGTTCACTAACTCGGCTGCTGATACTGAGGTATGCCCACTCAGAGCTTTTTTCAGGGAAGTTAATAATGTGTTGTTATCACTATCATTCGCGCTGACGAATATCAGATGTTCTGTTCTGTTTAATAAAATTTCATCAGGAGTTTCAACCGCTCTCGAACTAAATCTGAGACTGAATCTAGCCCCCTGCCCCAGGGTGAGAGCGTGAACATTTTGTTAAATTTCACCCAGTTTTTTGAGACCCGCATTGAGTACCGTTTCCAGAT
>NZ_JAPDBM010000226.1:0-652 GCF_027705265.1 Aeromonas sp. QDB11
CGCAGAGCAGGCGCACGAATAACGCCAGCATCCCCAAACCCGGATCATCCGCGCCAACACCATGATCCGGATATTCCAACACTACCCACTGGGCCACCTCACTGCAGGTGGCCTTTTGCATTTCAAGGAATCACCCCATGTCTGCCTTCATGATCGATCGCAAGGATTACCTAGCCTTTGCCGTACAGTTACACCGCTTTTGCAATGCCCCGATGCCACCGCACTACATCCTTGAGTTGCTGCGCACCCTCTGGTGGAACTCGCCAATGGATGTCACCAGTACCTGGACGTGGCGGGTAGACCGGCTGGTACGGCTGATGATGCTCGCCAACCGGCGTGCAGTCTGGCATCGCTATCAGCTGGGGCGTCATCAACCACTTCAGCACCGCTCTACCAAGCTGAGTCCGCTTAAACCTGCCCACCGTTACCACCAGGCTCCACTCACCGATAGCGAGCTGGTGGCCCTCTACAAGTTCACCTGCTGCGCCCTGTACCAATCGAGCGAATGGACCGGGAGCCCTGAGCAGGCACCTCGGCTTGTGAAGGTACTACAGCAGTTGCAACAGGCTCTCGCACAAGACGTGCTGACCCGGCTGTCACTGTGGGAGCAAGCACCCTGGGGAGAGATGTGATGGATCTCTACATCACCCTG
>NZ_JAPDBM010000227.1:0-647 GCF_027705265.1 Aeromonas sp. QDB11
GTATGGTCGAGCAAAAAAATGGATTGCGCATGCGCCCTTGTTGCCGGGGGACGACGATTAAGTGCTGTGAGCCAGGCTCTTAATGTATCGCGTGCGCAGCTATCCGTTCGTGTTCATCGAAAACCGGGTTGGCAAGATGGTCGTCATCATCGCCAGCGTGATGATGCAGCCTTACTTGGCCGTATCATGGAGGCGATGGCAGAGCTTCCCTCCTATGGCTATCGCCGGGTCTGGGCGCTGTTACGGCGTCAGTCTGAGGCAACAGAACAACCTGTGGTAAACGCTAAGCGGGTATATCGCGTCATGCGCGAGCATGGCTTGCTGCTGGAAAGAAAACCAGCTGCACCATTGGCCCAGCAGGCACATAAGGGGCGTGTTGCCGTCAAGGAGAGCAATCGACGGTGGTGCTCAGATGGCTTCGAGTTTCGCTGTGATAACGGTGAAAAACTACGTGTCACGTTCGCCATGGATTGCTGCGATAGGGAAGCGTTGGACTGGGCGGCCAGTACTGGGGGTTACGACAGTGACACTGTGCAAGATGTCATGCTGAGGTCTGTCGAACGTCGCTTTGGGGATTCGTTGCCGGCATCACCGGTGGAGTGGCTGACTGATAATGGCTCGGCGTATCGAGCCCATGAGACCCGCGC
>NZ_JAPDBM010000228.1:0-647 GCF_027705265.1 Aeromonas sp. QDB11
TTGTGTGAGGTGTGGTGTTGAGTGGGGGAGGCGCGAGCCTCCCTCACCTTATCTATCAAGATGTGTAGATATGGCTTACTTCAGTATGACGCTGCCTGAAGGTATCTGGTTGGCCTCTTCGAGGCTCAGGTAGCGTGGGCCTTGTACGCTGGCCAGTGACTTGAATAACCACGGATGCGGCTTTAGCCAAGCTTTGGTGTCTTCGTAAACGTCTCCACCGACCACGAAGTAACGACCATCACACCCGTCATCGTGTAGTTCATTGGCATCAGGTGTCGAGAGTTTCAGCTGGCAGCCTTCGATGACAACCACGACTTGAGACTTGTAAACCCCAATGACGGTGGAGATTTTGTTGGCCATATCACTTGAAACCCGCCAAGCGCTAATGGCGCCCTTGTAAGCACCTCGGCTGGAGTAGGTCTCTACCAAGTTGACTACCAATGCCGTCACAATACGTACCTCGTTAAGTTGTTTGGAATGCGGTTTGTTGCTAGTGACCTGCATAGCCACCGATGAACGTGTTGATAGGGTCAGCGCGACTTGAAGTAGGCGACCTTTTCAAGGAAGTAGCGACCCAGTTCACCTTGATGTTGGTTCGCTTCGCTTTCTGCGCTGGCCAAGTGACCGTTGCGCTCCTTCCATACCGC
>NZ_JAPDBM010000229.1:0-645 GCF_027705265.1 Aeromonas sp. QDB11
CGGCCGGAAGATGCTTGCGCTCCGATTCGGTATCCGCCGTGATACTCATCGATATCGGCGACTGGTCCAGCAAGGACATGGTCATATGACACTCTACCGCAGCGGGGCTGTGCTTATTGAATCGGCCCGGGAAATGTTCTGCCAATTGCGGATGTAACGCGAATGACGACCCGTCCTGCAGCAGTACCTGCTCAAAGCCTGCCAGTCCGTGGGCGTCCGGTAGACACTCCTTGAGGCGTAAGGCGATGGCTCGTTCAACCAGTGCGCGCATGAACAAGGGAAAACCCTGCTTGCGTAACTGGTTGTGAAAGGGTTTATACGCTATTTGGTCAGTATCATGGAGCTGCAACGCATTGAAATGGCGATGCAAACCAGCAATACCATCCACCTTGTCGCAACCAAGCCCTGAGAGCAGAGCCGGGAGTAGTCTCGCAGGCTGGATATCCCGGAGTCGCTGACAAAAACCGGTAAATTTACCGATCCGGTTGAGTTCAGAAGAGCTAAGAAGTTGCTTGAGGTACTGGGTTGCATTGATAATAGTCATGGCTTCGGGCGTGTCGGTTTTTTTTTGCGATTAAATCAGATCACAAACGAAGCCTTTTTTCTATCTATTTCAATTGGTTGTAGCTAAAGATCCTGTACATG
>NZ_JAPDBM010000230.1:0-644 GCF_027705265.1 Aeromonas sp. QDB11
CTAACGCCGGAGTTAAGCCGCCGCGCGTAGCGCGGTCGGCTTGAACGAATTGTTAGACATCATTTACCAACTGACTTGATGATCTCGCCTTTCACAAAGCGAATAAATTCTTCCAAGTGATCTGCGCGTGAGGCCAAGTGATCTTCTTTTTGTCCCAGATAAGCTTGCTTAGCTTCAAGTAAGACGGGCTGATACTGGGCAGGTAGGCGTTTTATTGCCCAGTCGGCAGCGACATCCTTCGGCGCGATTTTGCCGGTTATTGCGCTGTACCAAATGCGGGACAACGTAAGCACTACATTTCGCTCATCGCCGGCCCAGTCGGGCTGCGAGTTCCATAGCTTCAAGGTTTCCCTCAGCGCCTCGAATAGATCCTGTTCAGGAACCGGGTCAAAGAATTCCTCCGCTGCCGGACCTACCAAGGCAACGCTATGTTCTCTTGCTTTTGTAAGCAGGATAGCTAGATCAATGTCGATCATGGCTGGCTCGAAGATACCCGCAAGAATGTCATTGCGCTGCCATTCTCCAAATTGCAGCTCGCGCTTAGCCGGATAACGCCACGGGATGATGTCGTCATGCACGACAAGGGTGACTTCTATAGCGCGGAGCGTCTCGCTCTCGCCAGGGAAAGCCGAAGCCTCCATAAG
>NZ_JAPDBM010000231.1:0-643 GCF_027705265.1 Aeromonas sp. QDB11
ACCCCTCTGGAGGCCGCGGACGGCGTGGCCTCCAGAGCACTTTGTCGTTTTTGGACGGAAAATCCCTAGAACCCCATACCGCCCGCATAACACTGCCATTCAAAAATCCCTGTAAAAACCGGATTTTTATCCATCAAAGCAACGATCGCCATCACATAAACCACAACAAACACCAAAGACAGTGCGCCAGTTTGACCGCCATCAATTTACTGACGATTGCATCATTCATACTGCGAGCGATTAAATATTTATTCAGATGGAGCTAAATCATGACTGACAAATCACGCTCGGTAACGATAGGCAGTTACCTGGCACTGGCGTTCGCCATCGTCTTCTTTTCGGGACTGTTGCAGTCCAACCAGTGGTACGGAGTGTTCGACTTCACCACACTGAACGGTTCGTTCGGCACCATGGTACAGAGCGTCAGCGAGAACGGCGACGGCCTCAAGACTGCCATGACCGACATGCGCGGCAAGGGGGGCAACGGCGCCCGCGACGGCTTCCTGTTTGCCCTGACCCTGATCCCCACCGTGATGTTCGCCCTCGGCATGATCAATGTGCTGGAACCGGCGTTTTTCAAGATAGTTGTCGCGCAAAGCTGTTTTAAGCAGCCTCTTTCTGCTCCGGCTCGGGTTTCTCGGGC
>NZ_JAPDBM010000232.1:0-634 GCF_027705265.1 Aeromonas sp. QDB11
GGCAACGCAATGCCCATGAGAAAGAGCTGCTCACCAAGCTCAAGCAGACGTTGCCAGAGGGTATCTTCGTGACGGTAGTAGCTGACCGCGGCTTTGGTTACATGGAGCTGTTCGAACGCCTGGAGCAAGAGCTAGGCTTTGCTTATCTCATTAGATTTAAAGGAAATGTTTTGGTTGGTTACCCTGGTGTAGAGCAGGTTCCAGCTCGGGACTGGCTAACGCCGACCGGGCGCACCCGAACCCTCAAAGCGGTGGAGCTAACTGGGCAGCGACAGCCTGTCGAACGGGTCTATTGTTGTCATAAGAGTGGCATGAAAGACGCGTGGTTTCTGGCCAGTAACCGGACCGACCTGAGCGCCGCCAAGGCGTTGCAACTATACGGCCAGCGCTGGGGTATCGAGACCAGTTTTCGTGATATCAAAGATTACAAATTCGGCATGGGTATGGGAGATGTGCACATCAGTAATCCGGTCCGGCGCGACCGACTGTTTTTATTCAGTGCCCTGGCCATCGTCTTGCTGACGCTGCTGGGTAAGGCTGGAGACAGTGTCGGTCTAGAGAGAACGATCAAGGTCAATACCAGCAAGAGCCGAACCTATTCGTTCTTTCGGCAAGGGGTCATCTATTACCAGTT
>NZ_JAPDBM010000233.1:0-633 GCF_027705265.1 Aeromonas sp. QDB11
GCCCGAGAAACCCGAGCCGGAGCAGAAAGAGGCTGCTTAAAACAGCTTTGCGCGACAACTATCTTGAAAAACGCCGAACCATGCAGTTTATAGAGATATAAATTATAATGTCCAAATCTAGCTTCGCCGATGGCATTTGTTTTTCTATATCCTAAGTCAAAAGTATGAGGTTGAAATGTCCGGGTATGTACTCCAGAAAAACCGTTAATAATACTTATTCCAGATTCTTCTGCAGCCCATTCAACGGCTAGGTCATAATTTGTTGTAAATATTGATGGTGCAGATTGACCTGGTTGCCGATTTGACAGCAGTTTTTCTATAAGATTCCTATGCTTATCAAGCTTAGTATTCGAACCATTATTTAAATTTGGGAAATCACAGTCGACTAAAAGAGCTGCTTTTGTTACAGCTTTATATAAACCGATTAGGATGTCTTTTAGCTCTCTAGTGTTGTTACCTCTAATTTCTTCAACATCGATGAATTTTGTTACGTTGTCAATCAGTAGCTCAATGTTGACAGTTTTTTCTTGTATTTCCGAATCAGTGATTAGTCTATATGAATCGCCCCCAGTTCCCTAGACACCTCACAGCCTTAAAATGAGGCAACTATTGGAGGTGTTATGACCCGTCAGC
>NZ_JAPDBM010000234.1:0-609 GCF_027705265.1 Aeromonas sp. QDB11
GGCCTATAAGTATTTGTTTTGTAGGCAAAAAACTATTTTTAATTTTTAACAAAATGTTCACGATCTCGCCCTGGATCTCCGGTGGAGAAATTGCTAATTGGTACAAAGAAAAAGGGAAGCGCTTATTTTCAAAAAACATAAGACAAATGCTGGGTACAACTGATGTCAACGAAGAAATCCGAAATACAATCGAACAATGTCCAGAGAGATTTTGGTATTTTAACAATGGCATCACTCTAATTGCTGACACAATAAAGAAATCCATGGTAGGTGGCAATAGTAGAGATATTGGATCGTTTAAAGCCACGAACATAAGTATTGTTAATGGTGCCCAAACCGTGAGTACATTGGGCGAGTATCTAAAAAAAGATATTTCAAAGTTGGAAAAAATAAAAGTCCCTATAAAACTAATTTCTCTAGAAAACACTGACGAAAATTTTGGGGAAAATGTAACAAAAACCAATAACAGGCAAAATAGAATAGAAAACAGAGACTTTGTATCCTTAGATGAACAACAAACTAGACTGCGTTCTGAACTAAATAACTGATCCCAATAGTGCTACACCTTCGCTGTGCCATAGCCATTCCCCGGGAAAGGAGACACGGTAT
>NZ_JAPDBM010000235.1:0-605 GCF_027705265.1 Aeromonas sp. QDB11
GCCCGAGAAACCCGAGCCGGAGCAGAAAGAGGCTGCTTAAAACAGCTTTGCGCGACAACTATCTTGAAAAACGCCGGCTCTATGGGCTCTATGGGACAGCAACAATCAAGCCTCATGCTGCCGTGTATGGCGACAAGCGGGAGAGTTCGGCGTATCAACGTTCAGCACCATCCTTGACGATACAGAAAACCAGAAATTTCTGCGTTATTAGTAGGTTTACAAAAGCGCATACGTATGTCAATATTTTCTTGTGAAGATGTTAGTGTTGCTGACTAATCGCCGCACTATGGTTTATATCAATATAATAGAGAGGTGAAATTGCCATGAAAAGGATTCTTCTAATACTCATCTCTTTTATTATATCTGTCGATGTAACTGCAAAAGAGACCATACATTGGGCTCAGTATGACATTCCTCCACTTTATATAAAAGATGGCAGCTATTCAGGTAGAGGTGTGGTTGATGTTACTGACGCAATGATAAGAGCTGAATTACCTCAGTATAACCATGTAATAATATGGGCGAATATTGCAGGGCGAGATCGTGAACATTTTGTTAAAAATTAAAAATAGTTTTTTGCCTACAAAACAAATACTTATAGGCCT
>NZ_JAPDBM010000236.1:0-601 GCF_027705265.1 Aeromonas sp. QDB11
GCGCTATCACATGCAGGATTTTCCTCAATTGCTCAGTTACACCCGGTTCCTCGAGATGATGCCATCCGTATTGGTCCCGCTCTGTGCCTATTTCACCCAGCTGAAGGCAACCCCAACCGGGATAGAATTTGTTGATTCGACCAGCATCAAGGTCTGTCATAACCTGCGGATTCCCCGGCACAAGGTATTCGATGGTGTCGCAAAGCGAGGCAAGGGAACAATGGGCTGGTTTTATGGATTCAAATTACACCTCATTGTGAATCACATGGGCGGACTGGTTGCCGCCAAGCTGACACCAGCAAATGTCGATGACCGGGCACCGGTCAGGGAATTAGCAGCCTGTTTACCGGACCGGTTATACGGCGATAAAGGATATATCAGTCAAGCGTTATCAGATGAGCTGGCAGCCAAGGGAGTGACATTGATAACGGGGCACCGTAAGAATATGAAACCAAAGGTCCATTCGCTTTTTGACAGGGCAATGCTATCCAAAAGGTTCATCATTGAAACAATCAATGACCAGCTGAAAAACATCTCGCAGATAGAGCATTCACGGCACAGGAGTATGCATGGATTTATGTTGAATCTGCTTGGAGGGCTG
>NZ_JAPDBM010000237.1:0-593 GCF_027705265.1 Aeromonas sp. QDB11
CACTTGATTCAGCTCTGGCCGGTGATCACGACTATAACCACGCACCAGTTGCAGCTTACCGACCAGATCCCCATCGGCACAGTCATAGGCGCCATCGACGTGGAAGCTGGTAATATCGAGGTGCACTGCGGTGCTTTTGAGCCCCAGCCGCTCGACAACTTGCGCCGCCATCACCTGATACAAGGCGCTGACATCGGCCTCAAAGAGGGCATCGAGACAGCGACCGAGCACATCATCATTGAGGTCATCAGCACAGATCCCGGGGCCAATCAGGCGCTCAACCGGCTTGTTAGCGAAGAATTGCGGGAACATGTGCAGGGTGCTGCTGTGAAAGCCGAGGCCGTTCACTATCATGGCGACCAAGGCTTCACCATGTGAGACCTTGAAAGGCGGGGTTTTGGGGAGCAAGGCATCGATCATGCGGGCAATGCCCAGTTCCTGGCAGAGTGCGGCGACCAAACCAAGGTGATCGAGGTTACGGATCGAGATAGCGGGTGCGGCCATGATGATCTACCTGCAAAAGAGAGTAATAGATCAGAACGGCCGATCGCCGTCAAGCACTGAAAATAGCAAAATCAGGTGCGGAATGACGG
>NZ_JAPDBM010000238.1:0-592 GCF_027705265.1 Aeromonas sp. QDB11
GCTCCCGGCTATCGACGATAGCCGGCCGTTCATCAATAGAGCGGGCTTCCTTGATGGGAGAACGCAGGCTGCTCGCCCCCTTGCGGTAGCGCTTGTGGCCCTGGCGCAGATGGCGGTACAACTGGCCACCCCGGGCTTTGTCGGCGGCCACATGGCGGTATATCCACTCGTGACTCACCATGAGGCCTATCTGCTTGCCCACCGCGCTTATCTGCTCCGGGCTCCACCACCAGGCGAGTGTCAGCTCGACAAACTGGATGACATCGGCAGATAGCCGAGATTTGGCCGCACTGGCCCGTCGGTGGGTGGCGTGCTGATGCGCATTGTCTGGCTGGTAGCCCTGCGGCCCGGCGTTACGACGCAGCTCCCGGTAGAGGGTGGAGCGATGAACGCCAATGGCGCGTGCGGTGGCAAGGATGGACATCCCCTGTGCGCGAAGCACCGATAACTGGTATCGTTGCCCCTCGGTCAACTGCTGATAGCTCATGGTGATACTGCTTTTACTTTGGCGAGCAGAAGGGTACCACCAATCAGCAGTTGGCCACCTCTCGCCATTCATCCATGAGTGTCGCACTTATTATCTGAATTCCCG
>NZ_JAPDBM010000239.1:0-590 GCF_027705265.1 Aeromonas sp. QDB11
AAGATTGTCACCTTACTGGTGCTGCTCATGCAGTTTTCTCCGCAAGATTTTGGTTATCAGCGCAGCCGTTGGTGTACCGAACTATTGGCTATCAAAATCAATCGGTTAATGGGGCTCAATATGGCAGCCTCCACGCTCCGCCGATGGTTACCGCGTATGGGCATTGTCTGGCGAAGGCCCGTGCCGACCTTGCGGATAAAAGACCCTGCCTATCAGGAGAAAATGGCTAATATCGACGCGGCACTGGCCCGCTGTGATGCAGATAATCCGGTGTTTTATGAGGATGAAGTCGATATAGACCTTAATCCCAAATTAGGGGCCGACTGGATGTTCAGAGCGCAGCAAAAGCGGGTTGTCACACCTGGAAAGAACGCCAAACATTACCTGGCAGGCGTTCTCCATGCAGGCAATGGAAGAGTACTTTACGTCAGCGGGATAAAGAAAAACTCATCGCTGTTTATCGCCATGCTGGAAAAGCTGCGTCGCCACTACCGACGAGCCAAAACCATCACACTGATCCTCGATAACTACATCATTCACAAAAGCAAACAGACCGAGCGATGGTTGAAGAAGAACCCCAAGTTCTGCCT
>NZ_JAPDBM010000240.1:0-589 GCF_027705265.1 Aeromonas sp. QDB11
ATTCATGACTGGGGTGAAGTCGTAACAAGGTAACCCTAGGGGAACCTGGGGTTGGATCACCTCCTTACCTTAAGATGACGAAGTTGTTGAGTGTTCACACAGATTGCCTTGATTCAAGTTTAGAGACAGTACACGAAGTGGGTCTGTAGCTCAGGTGGTTAGAGCGCACCCCTGATAAGGGTGAGGTCGGTGGTTCGAGTCCACTCAGACCCACCACTTCGTTCCCGATTATGGGGCTATAGCTCAGCTGGGAGAGCGCCTGCTTTGCACGCAGGAGGTCTGCGGTTCGATCCCGCATAGCTCCACCATAATCGGTACTGTATTTTGCGAGAAGCAAAAGCCATGCATTGAGCGATGTTCAATCTATGTCTTTGACTTCTTTATGAAGTTTGCTCTTTAACAATCTGGAAAGCTGATTTAAAAAGTAGTTCTCAAACATTTGTTACAAGTGCTTTGGAAACTTCTTGGCGAAAACCAAAATTTATTTTGGTCCTTGTTGTACTTCAACAAGTCGCGTCGTTTCGACGACACTTCTTGGGGTTGTATGGTTAAGTGACTAAGCGTACATGGTGGATGCCTTGGCAGTCAG
>NZ_JAPDBM010000241.1:0-588 GCF_027705265.1 Aeromonas sp. QDB11
AATCAAGTGATCCTTGAGCTCATCTGTGAAAATCAGGCCGGCCTACCTGTCTATATGCAGGCCCTGAGCGGCAATAGTAATGACACCAAAGCCTTTGCCCAGACTGTTCGTCGCCATTTGAGCAGTCTCAAGGCCGCGCAGGAGTGCCGTTATCTGGTCGGCGATGCCGCACTGTACTGCGCCGATACCTTGCAATTACTGGCGCAACAGCAGCAACTATTTGTGACCCGGGTGCCCGTCACTCTCAATGAGGCAAAGCAGGCCGTGGCAACCATAGGTGCACAACCGCTGACCGCTCTGGGCAATGGCTATCATGGCCGTTGGCAACACGCGAATTATGCCGGGGTCGCGCAACGTTGGTTGCTGGTGCGCAGCGAACAGGCCAGCCACCGCGAGCAGCAGACATTGGCCAAAAACCTGCTCAAAGACAGTACCCGCGAGCTCAAAGCCTTCGCCAAATTGTGTGCCCGACGCTTTGCTTGTGAGGCGGATGCCCAAGCTGAGTTGAGCTGTTTTACCGCCAGCTTGATGCTGCTGCAACTGGATGCCGAAGTGGTAGGTGAACCCGTTTATACAGGACGTGGCAGA
>NZ_JAPDBM010000242.1:0-583 GCF_027705265.1 Aeromonas sp. QDB11
GCCAGATCTTGGGCAGAGAGCTGGCCACTGGAGAGATCAACCAGCCGCCCCGGATCCAGCCCCAACGCTTCAAGCAAAGGTTGCAACTGCTGCAACAGCTTGAGCATGATCTCCAATCGTTCCATTAACTGGTGGCGCAGCTGCTCGATCCTGGCCAGCTCCCAACTATTGCGGGCTTTATCCAGCACCTTTTGCCATTCAGTAGCCAGCAGTTGGCAACTGACGGCCTTATCCGCACTCGGCGGCTCCGCGTCCTGACCGAAACTATCGGCAACCTGCTTTTGCCAAAATGGCGGATCCGCCGGGTGCTGGCTGGCTTTACAGAGCGCGAGATAATCCTTCACCGCCCCTTGAAAAGAGGTTTTGGATATATCGCCAAGCGCACTCTCTCTTCGCCAATGGTTCAGCTTGTGGGCATGCCCGGCGAATGGACACTCGCTGGTCAACGCGGCCTCAGTATCTCTCTTCCACTCCTCGATGTGCTGCGTGACCTGGCTGGTCAGCGAGCTGGAGTGAGCCAGCAATCCACCATAGCTGTCGCGGAATTCTCTTTGAGCGAGAAGCGATGCACTCTCCACCAGGC
>NZ_JAPDBM010000243.1:0-571 GCF_027705265.1 Aeromonas sp. QDB11
GGCGTTGTTTCCCAAATCAACCATCAAGCCACAACTTCCCCAGCCCCAGGTGACAGCTACACTCGGGGCTTTCTGACAGGCAGACCAAGGGCATTCAGTTTGTTCATCGCACACACGTAGGCCATGATCTCTCCCACTTGGCCGTTGTAGTTACGCAGACTGATTTTGCCCGTCATCAACTGCTTGAACCGATACATCGCCGTCTCTGCCAGCGAGCGCCGATGATATCCCGACATCTTCTTCCAGTGCACTAGCCCCTCCTTGCGCATTACCAGCACCGCCTCATTTCTTGGATGTCCCTTTTCCCATAACCCAGCGTTTTTACGAGGCGGAATACAGGCTGTCGCCCCTTTGTGCGAGATAAGCTGATGGCTGGCTTTGCTGTCATAGGCACCATCCGCATAAACACGTCCCAGCTTGCGCCGCAGTGGGTTGAGCAAGGTCGGCAACACCTCGGCATCATGGACATTCTCCAGCGAGACTTCCGCCGCCACGATATCGTGGCTCACCGGGTCTACTGCCAGATGTAACTTGCGCCAGACCCGCCGCTTCTCAGCGCCGTGTTTTCTGA
>NZ_JAPDBM010000244.1:0-558 GCF_027705265.1 Aeromonas sp. QDB11
ACCGTATCGGGCAGGGCTGCTTCACTGGTGGTGACGCACCCACGGCAGGTGCCCCGATACAGCTGATGCTCTGTCACCACATAGCTGACCTCGGGCAGGTCAAACACCTGATGAACCCGGTAGGGCTTGTCATGGGACACCACCTGCTCACCACAGCAGGCGCACTGCCGGGCAGGATAGTGTGGTATTGCCGTCAGTCGGTCGTCCTCAGGATGACGTTCACGCCGCTGCCCCTTGTGGCCAGGCTGGGCACCACGAGCCTTGCCGGAAGCGGGGCGCTTGCGCGCAGGCGGGGTCCCCGAGCCATCAGTGGAGGGGGGCTTGGAGGAGTTATTGCTGTTTTGGTTGAGGCGGTCTTCAAGCTCGGCGATGCGCGCCATCAGCTTGTAAATCAGCTCGTTGGCTTGCTCGAGGGTCAGCGGCAGGCCGGGTGGTGGCGTAATGGGTTTGCTCATGACGTGATGGTGCCAAGCTGGCGGGATCAGGCAAGGGGCAACAGTGGATCAAGGGATGATCGTCTCACTTTTTCCTGTCAATGCCATCTGGGTGAACAGTTAC
>NZ_JAPDBM010000245.1:0-551 GCF_027705265.1 Aeromonas sp. QDB11
GCGATTAAATCAGATCACAAACGAAGCCTTTTTTCTATCTATTTCAATTGGTTGTAGCTAAAGATCCTGTACATGAGCACAGGCTAGCCATCGTAGGCCCAGATCGATCACGGTAACCCAGACAGATAATCGCACTAAAAAGATAATTAGCCGTACCTTGGTAGCCTATAACCGCCCAGCAAGGCGACCCTACGCCTCGGTTGACGAGTACAGGGAAACATTTTTTCAGCCGCATTGTGACCTGGTGGGTGTCAAATACCGTGGACCATCTCAGCTGCGCCACACCTACGCGAGCCAACTGTTGTCTGCTGGCGTGAACGTAGAGTGGATTGCCCGGCAAATGGGGCACAACGGGACTGCGATGATCGAGCGCCACTATGGTCGATGGTTGACCGAGGATGCGGCTGACTTTGGTGCCAAAGCAGAAGTGGCCCTACACGATTGTATTCATGGTGATGATCCCGGACTGGTTGAGCAGGGCGAGATCGTGAACATTTTGTTAAAAATTAAAAATAGTTTTTTGCCTACAAAACAAATACTTATAGGCCTGT
>NZ_JAPDBM010000247.1:0-535 GCF_027705265.1 Aeromonas sp. QDB11
TCATCAGTGGGAACTTACATTCGCCACTTTGGCACTCTGATGCCATTTTGGGGAGGGGCGACCATCCCATTAACGCCTATGATTGTTTTGACTTGTCTATCTGATGCTCTCGGAGACAGTTCTATAGGATCAAACACCGAAGTTGAAGTTAGTTCATCTGATTATAATTTCAGGTTTATTTTAATTTTTTTTTTCAACTAAATCATGGTGTTATTTTTGTTTTTATGGCGTCATTATTGGCATTTTTGTAGAGCATATGTTGCTCTCATTGTCTCCTAGAAGCTTCTCTCTTATCCGATTTGTTATGAAGGCGCTCACAAAATTGAGCAATCGTTTGGCTTTTGATGAAATCTATGCTGTATTATTTATTCAAAATAATGAAGATAAAGACGATGACAAACGCATACATCAGTAAAGAAGGCATGGCAGTGATATGTCTTGCAAAGTATCTCATGACGACACCAGGGCGGGATCGCACTTTGTTAATGAAATTTGAACAGGCAGATCGTCTGTGATCTAATCGCGTCTCCATGCA
>NZ_JAPDBM010000248.1:0-532 GCF_027705265.1 Aeromonas sp. QDB11
GTTCGACAGGCCCTCGCCCCGCTGGCGGCCACCCCGTTATGCGCAGAGACGATGACGCTTGAGAAGGCTCATGGCCGCATCGATGGTCGTGAGTACCATGTCATGGCGGCGGGCGAGTTGGCCGCCCAGTTTCCTCATTGGAAACAGTTGCACAGCATTGGCGTGGCCATCTCCTATCGCGTTGAAAATATGCAAAAAATTACCATAGAGCAGCGTTATTTCATCAGTTCCAAAGCGTTGGTGCAGGATGAGTTTGCGCGAGCGGTGCGTGGGCACTGGGCCATCGAAAATAGCCTGCACTGGGTGCTGGACGTCACGATGGGCGAGGATGATTGCCCGATTTATCGCGGTGATGCCGCAGAGATTTTGGCGTGCATCCGGCACATGGGGCTGAACATGCTCAGGGCCGAGACTTCACGCAAGGCGAGCGTAAGACGGAAGCAAAAAATCGCAGGAATGAGCAGTGAATATCTGGAAACGGTACTCAATGCGGGTCTCAAAAAACTGGGTGAAATTTAACAAAATGTTCACG
>NZ_JAPDBM010000249.1:0-512 GCF_027705265.1 Aeromonas sp. QDB11
GAGCAACAGCGTGGTAAGGGTAACCGCTTTTACTCTCTGGTGGTCGGCTCTGCCTATATGGTTCAGCGGCTAAAGAGTCTCTTTGATCATGAGTGGGTGTATAACCCGACGACGAGTACCATTCATGAGTTGATCGGCTTTCAGCAAAAAATTGACAACCAGTTTGAGGCATCCCCGTTATGAAGGCCTTGCCGAAATTTCAAGAAGAGTACAGCGCCAAGATCCCGGCCCTGACCCTGCTGACCCAGTTGGGCTGGACTTTCCTCTCCCCCGAACAGGCGCTGGCGGCACGGGATAACAAGGCCGATCAGGTGGTGCTGCGCCAACAACTGCGCAGCGTGCTGGCCGAGCGCACCTTTGTGTTTGCGGGCAAGACCTATCCACTGTCGGCCAAATCGGTGGACAATCTGGTGAGCGAACTGTGCAGCCCGGCCCTGAATGAAGGGTTGCAGGCGGCCAACGAGCGGCTCTATAACCACTTGCTCTATGGCATATCCGTCACCGAGTTTGTT
>NZ_JAPDBM010000250.1:0-507 GCF_027705265.1 Aeromonas sp. QDB11
GCCAAGGATGCGCTTCAGTTGGTCACGGCTTACGATACCGAAAATGGGCTGGTGTTAAGCCAGAAAGCAACCCCTAACAAGAAGGGGGAAATCGAAACCGTCAAAGATATGCTGGACATTCTTGAGCTAAAAGGAGCCGTTGTCACACTCGATGCGTTGCATTGTCAGCGTGAGACACTGGAGAAAATCAGCGAGAAGAAGGCTCATGTAGTGGTACAGGTCAAGAATAATCAACCGAAGCTGTATCAAGCGGTTCAATCGCAATTCCAGTCACTGTTTGACGCCCAGAAAGAGAAGATTGTCGTCGAGCACAAAGAGAGTGGACATGGCCGCCAGGAAGAGCGTTATGTGTTTCAATTAAAAGCCAAATTACCGCCAGAGTTGACGGAGAAATGGCCGACAATCCGCAGCATCATTGCCGTTGAGCGTCACCGCAGCGCCAACGGAAAAGGAACGGTAGATACCTCTTACTATGTCAGCTCGTTATCCCCCAAGCACAAGCTGCTA
>NZ_JAPDBM010000251.1:0-505 GCF_027705265.1 Aeromonas sp. QDB11
CGGGATGACGTGAGCGCGTTAAGGATCAGGGTGTTCACGTTGGCCGGAATGGCTGTTCAACTTCGCCGGAATACGCACGAAGCTTTTTTAGCATTCCTGAAGCAAGAGAAGCTTGTTGCAATCTGGGCTCTGGCAGGTGAAAAAAACGTGTATGGTGGAAACCATAACGATGGTTTTGGGGGCCGATGGACGTTCACTCGCATTTTCCATTCTCATGGCGACGAGATAATTGCTTTGGAGCGTTATCAAAGTTTCGACGCGCCCAGCCCAAGTCAACTTGCCGCACTAAAACAAACAGCAGAAAGCTATGCCTAAGTGCATTAAATTACTCCAAAAATGAAGTAGCCAGAGCAACCTTTGCTGTGGTTATTTTGCCACGGGTATGTTGTGGATTGCACAGCTTCCCTTGCTCAGTCAATGAGATCATGCGGCATGAACTAAGCCATAACAGCTAAGCTATTGAAAATAAAGGCACCATCATTTTATTGATAGTGCCTTTTTCGTT
>NZ_JAPDBM010000252.1:0-503 GCF_027705265.1 Aeromonas sp. QDB11
CCCATGACCCAACAAACGCTGACCCGCTTGAGACACCTGAAACTGACTGGCATGGCGGATGCCGTGCAACAACAACTGGAACAGGCAAGTACCTACGAAGGGCTGCCCTTCATCGAGCGGCTAAGCCTGCTGGTCGAACACGAACAACTGAGCCGGGAGCAGCGTAAACAAGCTCGGCTGGTCAAGCAGGCGAGGCTCAAACTCCAGGCCACGGTGCAAGAGGTGGACTACCAGTCTGCACGCAACCTGGAGCGGTCACAGGTGGCAAACCTGGCCCAAGGAGAGTGGCTGCGCCGGGGCCAGAACCTGCTCATTACCGGCCCCTGTGGCTGCGGAAAAACCTACCTAGCCTGTGCGCTGGGCTACCAAGCCTGTCAGCAGGGGCACAGCACTCGTTACTACCGGCTGCCGCGTCTGCTACTTGAGCTGAGCCAGGCCAAGGTAGATGGCAGTTACGCCAGACTGCTGGGTCAACTGGCAAGGATAGAGCTGCTGATCCTGGA